>JASLKH010000084.1 GCA_030747675.1 Candidatus Thalassarchaeaceae archaeon
AAAATTACTAGATTGCCCATCTTCAACCAGTACAGATTGATTAAAAACTTTAATCCCCGATGGGAATGAACAATCAAGCCAACCCGACCAATTCAACTCACCGGAATTGTAGATGGTTGCGTTCCAATATACTTCCTCGCCCAAATTTCCATTACTAGATGATGAAAGTGATAGGATTGGCCGAGGCAATGGTGGAGGTCCAATGGAGACCCACACGTTATCAGATTGGATTAAGTTCTGGTTTTCAAATAACCCAACTACAATTTCCCTCTCCCCCTCTGTGAAAGGACCTGCTGTGAAGTTAACTAATTTGGAAGATCCACCCTCCACTATTACAGACAAGTTTTGTGAGTTCAAAGAAAGGTTTCCTGTCCAATTGACATCGCCTGAATTATCTAACTCAATTAATAGCCATGCATAGTCACCATCACGTAAAGTGGTGTTCAAACTCGCCTCAGCCGTGTCAGCATTAACTGCTATTAGGTCCCAGTTATCTGAATCTTCCATTGAAATAGCAGCAGGAGAAAGACGGTGGATGTACACTTGGATAAACGAAACGTTACTGCCAAAATCCTGACCTACATCTCCGGTTAATTGCAAGGTAAGAGTATGTACTCCTATCGGGACGGAGGAAATGTTAAACCATTCAATCCCACTTTGTCCAGAAGATAAAGAAACAGAATGGTTTTCTGACGCAAGCAGTACTCCAGATGAATTTGACAGAGTCATTTCAATGAATCCAATGGAATTGCTATTGTGTGCAGTCACATCGACACTAATGTTCACATCCCCTTGCCCAACGTCTCCATCACCCTCAATTAACAATGAAGAATCAGACATCAAAAGTCCTGAACCTGAGGCTGCAGCAAGCGGTAAATATGTTGATATCAGCAACAAAATGAAGGTCGCTACTGCTGGTCGAAACCTAACGGCCATAAATTGGTAACAGCCAAGGAGGGTTGAATACCCTTTCCTTCTGAGCGAAGGGCAAACGCTGAACCTTTATCCGAAACCTGTTGTTCCGTGACATGTTATCATGGATGTCGCAGACCTTCTCGCCGTCACGCCAGAGGCGCTCGCGGTCAAAATTCTTGAACGACGGAAAGCGTTGAAAGACATACTTCCTGGAATTGAATCGAAGAACAAAGATGATGCAGATCGATTACAACCAGAAGTCGAAAAAATTAGATTATTACGGGATTCAGGGTTGAATAAGATTTCAGAACTGAAAGCAAAACGTAACGAAGCACAAAAAGAAGCTCGTGATTTACTTAATAACACTAGAATGCTTCGTGAAAAAATTTCTGAAACAGGCGGTATGAAGAATTTAGATCCGAATTGGGCGAAGGAAAAATTGGAAGAAGGACTTGCAGATATCGAAACTCGAATTCAAGAAGGTGCTCTTTCTTTGAATGATGAGCGGCGCTTAATTTCAGAAAGAAAAAGCCTCCTCGAAAAAAATCAAAATTGGCTCGATGAAAGGCGAAAAAGTAACCCCGAAATAGCAGAATACGTTGACTCAAGAAAGAAAATGCAAAAATTATTTCGGCGAGCAGACAAACTCCACGAAGAAATGCTTGACCTTGTTGAAAGAAATGAAACAGAACATTCAAAATTCATCGAAAGTCGCGAAGAATTACGTATCGCTATGCGTCAAGTGGATCGGTCCCGAACCTTGATGAAACAATCCGACACGGCCATCATGCATTGGGAAAAAAGGTTGACCGAAGGGTTTGGACTATTGCCAACTGGTGAACCGAACTTGCTCGATGCCGCAGAGAATGTGGAAAAGGGTGGAGTGTCCTCAGTTCGGAGAAGAAGTGCTGAAATGCCTACAGCCGAATCTTCACCCAATGGTGGTGAGGAAGAATGAGTGCTTCACCCTCGAAAAAGAAATCCAATAATAAGCCTGGCTTGTTCGATGATTTAGTTGATCTTACGGAGCGTGAAATTGATGAAAGGGCTAAATCAATTCGTGCATCAATCGCAGTGAGCGAAAAGGAATATGAATCTCTGCAATCTGAACGAGCTACACTGATTGCACTGGTGCAGTCTCTACGAGAAATTCAAGACAAATATCGCGGCAATAGCAAGGAAAGAAGTAAACACTTGGGGAAATTTAGAAATTTAAGGTCAAAAGCAGATAAAATTCGTGCAGAAAGAGATGCAATCAATGAATCAGTTCCGCCTCCACTGGAAATTATCGAACAAAGGCTAGCGCAAACTTACCGCAGATTAGCAATGCATCAAAACGATCTAGTTCGCATGCCAAATACTGATCACGAAATTCGATTATTCACATTTTTCTTTGAACTCCAACAAATGCATTCCCGCAAGTCACATGGTAATAAATTACATCAACAATATGTAGAGTTATTGCGAGAACAAGAGAGTAAATTGAAAGAATTAGACAGATTGACAGCAGAGAAAAATACCGATTTTGAACAAAATAAAGGCGGCGAAGATGAACCCATTGATGAAACACAAGCAAATCCGAAAGAAATTCGTAGGATGAATAAGCAAATCGCCGCAATGTTAGAAAATATTCGAGAGCAGAGAGATGATATCAAGAAATTGCGGCGTGAGGCAGGTAGACTTGAAGCAGGATTACGGCTAAAGAAAAAGAAGGGCCTAGAAAAGAAAAGAAATGTTGGACCTCGATTAGAAGATGTAAAACAAAGGGCAATTAGTGGTGAGAAAATATCTCTTGATGATTTGGGGGCTTTATTGAAAGGAGGAGGGTTGTCAAAATTATCCTCTGAGGGAGATGACAAAAAGTCGGGATCATCATCTAGTGGCAAGACAAAACGTCGACAAGCAACTGCTAAGCGTGGTACAAGGCGCAGGACTACTACTGAAGAAAGAGAACGGCGTCGAGGATGATAATGTGCGACTTAGTTGGTCTCTCAATTCATCCCAAAAAACGTGGTCTGAGAAAAAAATTCAATCCGCATACAAATTAATTCTTGACACGACAGGTGAAGCATATTCTCTTGATCGATTACGAATGTTGCCATTGGCGACGGACTTTGGAAATTGGGTGTTGCAAGAAAAAGATGGAGGTGCAGAAATAAAGGGTTTACTTTGGGTGATGAAAATTTCAGATTTCACCTGTAGAGTTCTCGTCTTTTCTGTAAATTCATTACTGCAAAGGAAAGGGTTTGGAACTGCTGCATGGTCCTTGTTTTCAAAAAAAGCTCTTGATTTAGGATTTGAATCAGTCCAATTGGAAGTCCGAGTAGATAACCTTCAAGCGATTTCTATGTACATGCATTGGGGGTTAAAGCCAGTCGGCGTGATTACGAAATATTACCGTGATTCAGATGCATGGTTGATGCAAGGTTTACTGAGATCAACTGAGCGTCAGAATGATGCCCTTTCACGGCCACGACCACCACATGCGAGATAGAATATTGGCGGACCTATCGGATTTGAACGGTGTTCAATGGGTAGCCCTAATTGGTCCAGAAGCCCTACCAATTTCCATTCACCCTCACTCTGATCAAGCAGAAAATGCGGCTGCAATGTGGCTTGGCTTAGAGGCGCGTGCAGAAGTATTACTGGGTGGTGTTCCTGAAAAATTCACACTCCGTTCTGATTCAGCAATAATGTTGTCACATAGAGTAGACCTTGGACACATCATTCTCATGCGAGCCGATGTGGGCACAAACCTTGGTGGGTTAAGGAATTCAATAAACGATGCCGCTGAACTAATCGGAACTTTTCTTTAATCAAAAAGAGGCCCGAGTAATTGGACTCCTGCACCAGTGACATCCATGGCCTGTTTTTCCATAGAATGGCGCACATGTCTCATTTTCTCAATTTGCATTGTCCGGACAATCTGACCATTTCGACGATCAAGACCAAGATTCAAAATTGCATCTGCAAGGAACCCTTCATTGCCTTCAAGTTCTGCATTTTCTCCTGCCTGTCTTTCAGTGATTACGAATGTGTGCAGATTCTGACTACGACAATATTCAAAAAACCGGAACATCCGTTTCCTCATTTCCTCGTCGACACGTGTCAGACTGTAAATAGCCCCCAACGAATCCAGTACAAATACTGAAAATGCATCCCCTCGTTCACGTTTATAATGCTCAATCATTTTTTGCGTGAATTTTAGATAATCCATGGCTTCATTTTCATTCCTCAATTCAGTGAAATCAGTTATTTGCAAATTTTGTGGGAGGGATAGTCCAAGGGAATTTGTAGCACGAAGTAAACTACCAGTAGTTTCCTCAACAGTACAATACAACCCGAAACCACCAGATTGACGCAGATGGTTTGACGCTATTGACAAACAAAATGATGATTTCATTGACCCAGGTGGACCAGTAACCAATGTCAAATACGGTGCTGAAGCATCAGAAGATAGGACTCGTTCCATCCCAGGCATTCCATCAATAAACATACGAACCATTCCTTCCCATTATTAAACAGGGTTTAATCGTTATCTCAAGCAAGAATGGAAATAATTGCTAGTGATTCATCGAATGAAACGCCCCCATAGGGGGCGGTGCGGAATAGAGCACCGTTATATGGACCCGCTATTTCCGATGTGTGTTAGCAAGTCCGGTATTGTCTTGCAGAGGGGTGAAATGATGGAAGAACTCAAGCCTCAACTCGACGAACTTCGTAAGTCGGTCGATACAAAAGCCACAGAAAATCGAGATGTAAGGGACGGTTGGAATGGAAAAACACGTGAATTCCTCACAACGAGAAATTCATTCAATGCCCAGGTTCGAGAATTGATCTCCGAAGTCCAGCGACAAAAATCAATTCGTGATGAGGCGAACGCTTCTGTACGCGATGCAAAAAGTGTACGTTCGGAAAAGAATCAATCGGTGAAAGATGCGAAACAAGCAGTGCAACAAATTACTGGTGAGAGCGATCAAGTGCCAGAATCACGGAGTGGTGGTCGCGATTGGAGAAAAAGAGAAAAAAAAGAAACACCGATGATGTTGAAAAAAACCCTTCGGCGGCTTGAAGGTGAATTTGAGAGAGGAATTCATACCGGAAAGAATGAGAAAAAAGTCATGGAGAAAATGAAGAGAATCCAGCAAAAAATTCGTGGCATGGAGCATGCTGAAAGCAGTAATACTGAATTGAAGGGAGCAAGAGATGCTCTCACTGCTGCAATTAATGAACAAGAAATTGCACACCAAGCCGTGACTGAGGCTGCTGAATCCGCTCAAGAAGCGCATGATTTGATGATTAAATTGTCAGAGGAGGTAGATAGGCTTCGTGAAAAAGCAGATTCCGCTCAGGCTAAAGTACGCCGTGCGAAGCGAGAAGCTGATGGTGCACATCAATCATACATTGTTAGTTTACGATGCCTCCATTCAATTCAAGATATTCTCAGGGCAAAGCGAAATCGAGAAACTGGTAAAGAAACCAAATCAAGTGGGCAAACTGCTCGTGTAGGAGTTGCAGATCTCATGGAACGACTGATGGATGGAGATGAACTTTCAGTCGAGGACTTGATGGCACTCCAACGGGGCGGTTGAGATGATTGAGGCGCCCGAAATCAATTCAATTCTCGAAGATTATGATAAACTCAAGTTACGTATTGGCATGACTGCTAGTCATAGTGCTCTTGATATCTGTGATGGAGCAATCGAAGAGGGTTTTCCCACTGTCGCCTATTGTCAAAAAGGACGTGAAAAAACCTATTCTGAGTACTTTCGGACGCAACGAACATCATCGGGAAGAGTCCGGAGAGGAATGGTTGACAAAGCTATCGTTTTGGATAAATTTAACGATGTGATGAATCCTAATTTCCAGAAACAAATGCGCGAAAGAAATGTTGTTTATATCCCAAATCGTTCATTCACATCCTACAGTTCAATAAATTCAATTGAGAATGATTTCCATGTGCCGCTATTTGGTAGCCGCAACATGCTAAGGATGGAGGAAAGAACTGAAGAACAAGATTATTATTGGATTCTTGAAAAAGCTGGATTACCCTATCCTGAAGAAATAAACAATCCAGAAGATATTGATTGCCTTGCCATTGTGAAATTACATCATGCAGAGAAAAAACTTGAACGCGGATTTTTCACTTGCTCATCGCATCAGGAGTATGTCGAAAAGTCGCAAGAATTACTGAAACAAGGGGTCATTGACCAGGCGAGTTTGGAAGGGGCAAGAATTGAACGGTACGTTATCGGTCCAGTTTTTAATTTGAACTTCTTTTACAGCCCATTGGAAGAAGAAATGCCCAAATTGGAATTGCTCGGCGTGGATTGGAGATTTGAATCGAGTTTGGATGGCCATGTTCGATTGCCTGCACCTCAGCAAATGACAATGCCTGCAAATCAGCAAATACCTGAGATGACAGTGGTAGGACATAACACAGCTACGATTCGTGAAAGTTTACTTGAAAAGGCATTTGAGCTTGGTGAAAAATTCATTTCTGCGAGTAAAGAACATTACGACCCCGGTATTATCGGGCCATTCTGCCTCCAAACATGTATTGACAAAGACATGGGGTACTACATTTATGATGTTGCACCAAGGCTTGGAGGTGGCACCAATGTTCATGTCAGCGTCGGGCATCCTTACGGAAATGCAACTTGGAGAAAGCCGGTTAGTAGTGGTCGACGGATTGCGATGGAAATTCGTAGAGCTGTTGAACAAGATAGACTGAATGAAGTATTAACATAACTAGGGCAGAGGAACTATCTCACCAGTTAAACCATGGATTAGGACGTCACCCCTACTTGGAATTGTTATTTGCCAAGCAGGTAATAATGCCAACCTTGGAATCATCTCAGCCGAAGAAGGATCTAGTTTCCACCAATGGAGGACACTTCCTTGAACTTGGCTAGTACCTGATTTCTCGGTGATTGTGAAGTGCCTACGTTCCTCACATAGTGATGCAAGATGTGGTGCTAAGATGGACTCATCTTGCCATGAATTCGGTTGAAATTGGTGCAACTTCGGAATGAAATCCAAAACTTCCACCTTACCTAAATGATCTATCTCATTTGTGAATGGATCTTCAAGGAGTTCCCACCATTGCCTCTCTGCAGCGTCATTTGGCCCCCGCAAAATACCTGTCACTGACCATATCCTAGCATTAAGCAAGACTGGGCGTGGATTTACATTCGATTGACCAAGGTTCTGAATTATGGATTCTAATTTGACTATTGGACGTAAAGCACTAGGTTCAGTACTAATTAACCTCCGTTCAAGACCAAGTGATTCTTCCTCAAAAACTGTGCCCGGTACAGACTGTGGAATTGAATCAGGAATTGAGGCATTTAAATCACCGTTCAGTATTGCTTCACCTAACCATTGTGCAAATCGATCAGGGCCCCATACATCATAGTTGACATCTCGTCTTGAGGGTTGATTCTCCATACGTAATACCCGTTCAGAAAGCAACCAATGGGTGCCTTCAGGGGCATCGACTAACCAACGCTCAATTTCTAATGAGTCAAGTGGAGCCCAACCGTCATAAGCATGCCAAAGATGTGTTCCTGATGGCAAATCAGGCGCACTTCGGGTTCCCGGAGGAGTTGAGATAATTCCTAAAAGGTTTATTCCAGGGCAAGGAGGATGTGGAGGAGCGGGTGAAATAATAGCCCCTAATTGAGCCAACAAATCCCTGATTAGGCCTTCCATTACCGACGACGGTGGACGCGCACACCTTGAACACTGCGTGTATAAACCCATCAATAGAGACAAATTAGATTGGAGTTTAAGACTTCCACTCAATCTAAATTTGGACGGAGGCTAAGCAACTCACTGCTGCCCTCATCAAGTACACATATCGCACTAACAGAGAACGGTTTACCACAAGCTGCACCAAGTTCACGATTGACTAAATCGACGCGGTGCATAGGGACATCTGGGTGCCTCGCACGCAAATTGTCAATGAAATTTTGTGGACAATTTGCCGCAAATATCACCAATTTAGCATCACCTCTTCCACAACCGTCTGTTGCTTGGTTCTGACCGAAGGTCATATTTCCGCTACTTGCTGCTGTCTTCAATTGACGACTAATGTCCATTCATATTCCTCCATTCTCCACATTTGCTTCCCATGGAATATATCTACTCTTTGTCTGGAATGTAAAACAATTCTACACTCCCTGTCCCCAAAGCGACTGGTTGCCCTACGATAATATTCTCTGCAACGCCTGTAAGGTTATCTCGTTCTCCAATAATTCCTGCCTTCAAAAGATGGTTAGTTGTAACTTCGAACGCTGCACGTGCAAGAATACTATGCTTGGTACCAGACACACCGTGTCGACCGATGGCTCGAACTACGCCACCGCTAGTCATCACATCAGAAACCATCAGCAAATGCCTGACATCGACATCGAGACGAGCGCCGTCAAGAGTTAGTAATAACTCGTTGATGATTGCTTGTCGTGCGGCTTCAATGCCCAAATAGGCATGAATTTCCATAATATTATTCGTATAGGTTCTAGAACGATCTACTCCTGCAAAATCAGATACCTTTGCAAGATTTGAGCCGATAGTTGAGATGTAATAATCGCCATCTTTGTCCTTCTGTACATTCGCACGAAGAATTCCAGGGACTCCTTTCAAACGCAAAAGTTTGATTTTCTCTTCAAGTTGAAGAAGTTCGGTGTAAGTTGGAGGATTTGTCCCAATATCTGCCAAATCATCTTCTTTCTGGACCCCAGGAATAATCTTCAACTCTTTTGGTTTTGTGTCACTGTCTGCTTGAATAAACAAACGAAGGGCACGTTGTAGTTTGTCACGAACTTCTGCCCCAGTCATATTCTTGAGTTTTAGATGACTATTTTTCAACTGAAGAGTGATGTAACGTTGAGCGACTTCAACATCGATATCTGCAATGTCCTGTGTCGTTGTTGTTTCCAAGGAAGCAGCTAATTTTTGAACTGCAGATTCATTAGTTGCAAGTGGTTTTCCTTTCAAATCTTTTTCTTCAACATAAATGTTCATTGTCGGAGTGTTTGGTTCTTTGCGAGCATCTACAATTTCAATAATTCTTGGCAGACCTTGTGTTACGTTTACTGTTGCCACACCTGCATAGTGGAAAGTACGCATGGTCATCTGTGTACCAGGTTCTCCAATAGATTGAGCAGTGACAATTCCTACTGCCTCAAAAGGATCTACTCGGGAACGGGTAAGGTGTTCTTCAGCACCTGCAATAATTTTCTTTGCTTGAGGCTTAGTAAGTTTTGACTTGCCTCTTGCTCGGGCACCTGATGCTAAATCTTCAATGATACGTTCTGTCATCGAAAAACCCTCTTCTGCAACCACTGCAGATAGAGTCTTGAATATCTCATCATCTGTATTCAAATCACGATTCAATTGTATTATTTTACCGTCAGCATCATACTCTTGGAGAACAAGTTGTTGCTTTGCTGTTTTGCGGCGGGCGACGCGTCGTCGGACGACAGTTGTTGCTGCGGCCCCTGCTCCATCACCGCCTCCAGATTTACCGAATACTGCAAGACGGTTGTGCAGAGCATTTGCTTCATCGGAGGCTAAGCCACAAATTTGGGCTATTTCTCCCGCGGTAAGTTGCTTTACATCATCCCACTTTCGATCATCCGCGAGTTGATGAGCGTACTCTTCAGGCACACCCATGTCCATGAGTTTCTTCTTTGTTGCACTCTTTACTACCATCACTGACCACCTCCAAGTACATCATCAAGGATCTGCTCGACATTAATCGGCTCTCCCTTCATCGAACGGCAAGGATCTACTCCATCTTCACCATAACTAAATTGAATAATACGGTTAGCAGTATTACGAACTGATTTTTTGTCGTCTTTCCAGACCTTCAAATCATCCATAGCGTTGATTAAACGACGCTGCATGTAACCTGATTTACTTGTCCGAACAGCCGTATCAACTAAAGATTCACGACCTGAAACGGATAGCATAAAGAATTCTGTAGGCTCTAATCCACGTTTAAATGAAGACGCGACGAATCCTTTTTCTTTTGCTCCTTTCGCACCACGACGGAAGTGTGAAAGAACCCGATTGTGGTAACCTCGTTCCAATCTCTTACCACGTACCTTTGGTTGACCGATTGAACCTGCCATCATTGCAAGGTTGTCCATTGAACCACGAGCTCCAGAAACTGCCATCATCACAGCAGGATTGTCATCAGCAAGGTGATCTTTAGCCACGTTACCAGTTTCTGCCTTACACTGATCTAGAAGTTGCAAAATATTCTCCTCAAGGGTTTCAATTGGAGTTCGTCCAGGACGAGTTTCATATCTACGGCCGTCGGTTCCGAATTTTTCAAGTTCTGCATCTACAGCCGCACTTGCTTCCTCATTTATCTTCTTGATAAGATCACGTGCTTCGGCTGGAAGATCTTCGTCATCTATTCCTGTAGTGAAACCTAGGGCTGTACAAATTCCAATTGTTAATTTCGTCATTTGATTCAAGAAATTTGCTCCAACTTCTGTCCCATGCGTCTGAACTACTGCATCAAGCAAGCGACCGTCCTCTGCTCCAATTGCCCTCTTGTCGAGAGTACCACTGGAAACATTTCCTCCATGAATTACAACTTCATCTTGACTTCTACTTGTATATCGGAGTGAAAATCCATCTGGGATAATTAAACTGAATAAGTCTAATCCGTAATATCCAGATACACCATCGAGTTTCTTTTCTTCAGGTAATTCACCAGACCATCCAATCTGACCCAGTACGTCTAAAGCAATACTTTTCGGGATGAATCGGTTGTTGTGTGTCAACAGATATGCACCCGAAATGTGATCGTGTATACCACCAATCACGGAGCCACCATATCGTGGAGTGATGATATGTTCCTGAACCCTCATCAAAATTTTGGCTTCAGCTCGAGCCTCCTCCGACTGTATGACGTGCAAGTTCATTTCATCTCCATCGAAGTCAGCGTTGTAAGGGGTGCAAACTGCTAAGTTGAAGCGGAAGGTCTTACCTTCCATCACCCTAACCTCATGAACCATCATAGACATCCGGTGTAATGACGGTTGTCGATTGAAAATCGATACATCGCCATCAATCAAGTGGCGTTCAACAATCATGCCCGGCCTTGGATTGCCTTCCAAATCAATGGTCGACAACCTATCTTCAACTTTAGAGCGGATTCCTTCTTCAACCTCAGGACTACCGCAGTGTGGACATCGAACTTGAAGTTCTGTAGGGAAATCTTGGCTGAGATTTTCTTGTTCCCATACCCACCTCTGATGAATAATCGCCCTAGGATCTCCTTGATCTAGCGGTTTACCGCTGGAATCTTCACCACGGAGGTTTGCAATAGTAGCCTCTAGCTTTGAAACCCAGCGATCCATTGTTTCCCCTGTGGACAAGCGCACTGTTTCCGCTTCAATTTCCATTCCTGGCAAGAAATTGGGGGCTGGTAAAATTTCATTCAAATCAGGTCGTAATCCGGGATACGGTTCTCCGCGCTCAGGGTCACCTGAATGACATTCAGGGTTATGGCATCGGAATCCAGACCACATCAACTTCGTGCGATCAGTAATTCGCACTCGGAGAGAATCACCACGAATGATATAATTTACACCTGGATGAACATCAGGGCCACGTAGAATCATTTGTCGCAATTGTTCCCGATTTCGCGTTGTGACTCGAATTGGCACTGTCAATTCTTTTGCACATTGTACTGGGACGCCCACTTGATTAATGCTCAAATTTGGATCCGGACTGATTACTGTTCGTGCGCAGAAGTTAACTCGCTTTCCTGAAAGGTTGCTTCGGAAACGACCTTCCTTGCCCTTTAGTCTCTGCGTTAATGTCTTCAATGGACGACCAGAACGGTGTCTTGCAGGAGGGATTCCTGCTGTTTGATTATCAAAATATGTAGTTACGTGATATTGTAAAAGTTCCCACAAATCCTCCACGATTAGTTGCGGAGCTCCTGCGTCTCGATTCTCTCGAAGCCGTTGATTAATCCGTAAAACATCCACTAGTTTGTGGGTGAGATCATCCTCACTTCTATCGCCACTATCCAATGTGATTGATGGACGCACTGTAATTGGTGGAACTGGTAATACACGCATAATCACCCATTCTGGTCGACTTGAAGCGTAATCCATACCAAGGAAAATTAGATCCTCATCTGGTACACCTTCAAGGTGTTCACGAATATCCCTGGCATTCAGTTTGTGTTCGCCCTTATCTTGTTTCTTCTCTTTGAATGTTGTTGGTTTGTCTAAAACAATCTTCCCCTGCTCATTTCCACAATGCATGCATACTGCACGCTTCACTCCAGAGCATATTTTCTCAACTTCTTTGATGGTCTTGCTGAATTCTGTTGAACCAACCCCATGTTTTACGATAACATCGTTGATTCTATCTCGATAATAATCCTGCTCAGACTTCGCTTCGTCAGTAGGGTGAGTTCCTTCACGCTCATGTAACAATATTCTACTACATGTGTTACATGTTGATTTGAGAGTTGTCTTGATCAAATTGGTGAATCCAATGTGAATCACTGGCAACTCAAGTTGTATGTGGCCAAAGTGACTCGGGCATTTATCGTGCTTGTTCCCACATGTTTCACAACGGACACCAGGTTCAATTACTCCCATCCTTGAATCCATCAAACCCTGCCTAAAGGCATGGCCATCGTCTTTGTATGTATCTGCAGTCTTGACTTCTACAGCAGACATCTTTCGAATTTCGTTTGGGTCCATCAAGCTAAACTTGATTGAAGCAATACGCTTCGGAATTGTAGCAACGTCTCGGTTCATCTTTGGTCCTCCAGTTCAAGTCTCATGGCTACTCCAAGTGATTTCATCTCATCCAGAAGTAACTTGAATGCGTATGAGGTTGAAACCGAGAATACCTCGGCCTTATCCCCATGGATTGGGCTAACGTAGCAACGTTTCCTCCAATCCCAATATGCAACGTGACCGCTGTCTGCGCACACGTACAAATCCCATCCATCAGATTCGTCAAGTAATCTATCCTTAATCACCATGGAGGCACCATGGGCAATGAGACAATCTCTTTCCATTTCACCAAACCTTAGTCCACCTTGCCGCGCTCTTCCTTCAGTTGGTTGACGTGTGAGAATCTGTACACGGCCTCGGCTACGAGCGTGGATTTTCCCACTGACCATGTGGTGCAATTTCTGATAATAAATTACTCCAACGAAAACCTGTGCTGGGAATTCATCTCCGGTTTCACCATTGATCATTGATTCACGACCAGTGTGTGCAAAACCATGACGTAGTAACCCTTCGCGTAGAGAATCTTCCTTCTCTCCATTGAATGCTGTGCCGTCAATCAAACGACCTTCCATGGACCCAACTTTCCCACCAATCATTTCCAAAATATGAGCTACTGTCATCCTTGATGGAATCGCGTGTGGATTAATGAGCAAATCAGGTACTACACCATCTACTGTAAAAGGCATGTCTTCAGGATCAACAAGTCGACCAATGACACCTTTCTGTCCGTGTCTACTAGCAAATTTATCACCTAATTCTGGAATTCTATTTGATCGAACGGTGAGGCGTACGAATCTACCTGAATCAAGAGATTCAGTCACGAATACATTGTCAACATAACCACCTTCTCCATGACGAACATTCATGCTTGATTCACGACGCTCTTGTGCCTGCAAGAAAGCACCATGAGATTCTTCAAGGAATCTTGGGGGGCTTGTTTTACCTACCAAAATTGCTGGTACACGATCTCGGTCTTCAGGTTTATTGGATAATTCAATTTCGGGGGTTGGTAGACCATCTGCTTCAAGATGTGAATAGGATTCAGGTGATTTTAGCCCCTTTACTTCATCCAATCCAGTACCTGGTATCTCAATTTCATCAACTTGGCCACCAGGGAATCGCTTTCGTTCAGCGTTATACGTTCGAACGAATGTCGAACGACCTAGCGCTCGTTGAACACTAGCTCTATTCATAATTACAGCGTCTTGCATATTGTATCCATGGTGGGACATTACAGCAACTACGAAGTTTTGACCTGCAGGGCGACGAAGGAATTTGGTAGCCTCCATTGCTCGAGTCCCAGTCAGGGAGTTTTGTGGATAATGTAGCACGTGCTGACGCGTATCGGGTCGGAGTCGGAAGTTCGCACTTGGTAATCCTAGAGATTGCTTAACCATTGCAGTTCCACCAGTAACACGCGGTGTAGAGTTGTGTTCAGGGTATGGCACCAAGGCGGCACATACACCTAGAATAAGTTGAGGGTCTATCTCAACATGGGTGTAAATTAAGGCATCACCTGTCTTCTTTTCTTTTCGCTTTAATTTGTCCAAATCCTCTTGATAATAATTCAAAGGAAGTGAGAATTTTTCTGTAATCTTCTCGCCATTAGGCATGATTATTTCCGCGGCTAATTTCGCCTTGGAAATTCCTTCATCGCCCAAGTTCAGCCATTCAACCTTGGCAGGGTTAATTGGGCGACCGTTCTTTGGACTGGCGGTTGGTAAATCATATGGTCGCGGTGCAACGAGTAAATCTTCTTCCTCTTCTGCATCGACCCATTCAACAATTCCCTCAACTACTAGATCATTGAATGAAATAGTACCGTCACGCAAGCCATCAATATATTCTTTGGAAAGTGTAAGACTCCCATTCTCAAGTACCAACAAAGGACGTAGGATTCGACCCTTGTCTGTATTAATGAAAATGTCTCGATTCACAGCGTCGTGGCGAATACTAACTTCAGGGCGAATTCGGCCACTTCGTCTACGTCGCTTGAAATGATCAACCAACTTGTGAGGGTTCATGTGCAGACCAAAAATATCACCATTAACGTGGACTCTTGCTCCTTCGGACCATCCAGTAGGACTTGGGTCAACATCAGCTTCTGCAAGTAATTCTTTTACTTCATTTTCATCCACTGCTTCTGAGACGTCAATCATTTGTGCCGCATTCTTCACTAAGCCGCAATTCTGTCCTTCAGGAGTTTCGTTCGGACAGAGACGACCCCATTGAGTGGGGTGCAGGTCACGGGCCTCAAAATGAGGCTGGCTGCGCACAAGGGGGCTGGTTACTCGACGCATGTGAGAAAGTGCTGAAAGATACGTAGTTCGATCAAGTAGTTGACTGACACCACTTCGGCCACCAACCCAATTTCCTGTTGCTAATGCATGCATGATTTTGGATGTAAGAACGTCAGGTCTAAGGCAACTAGTAATTTTGAGTTCGCGCTTACGGTTGTGGTGTCTTTCAAGTTGGTATTTCAGATCACGAGCGAGTTGTTGAAGTGATACACGGAAAAGATCCTCGATTAAATCACCTGCAAGGCGTACTCTCTTGTTAGCATAATGATCTTTGTCGTTTGGCTCTTTATTACTAATTGCCATTTCAAGAACTTGGCGCACAATTCTCCCCAAAAATATAGCTTTCTTCTTCCGATTTTCTTCAAGATTACCCAGGTGTGGAAGTAACTCTTTATCGAGAAGATTCTGAATTCGCTGTTCTCGATATTCCTTTTGTTGGCCTGCAGCAAATTTCTTTTCTAACCATTGCATTCCGTCATCTTGAGTATCAACATTGTACTCTTCATTGTCTTTTACTTCGTTAAGGTTAGCAACAATATACTTGAATGTCTCAGTCGGTCCGGCAATAGCCTGGAAGATATCCTGGTCGTTGTCGATACCCAAACATCGCATTAACAAAACTACAGGTATTGCTGTTGTTCCTGCACTACTGATTTTGACCATCAACATACCATCTTTGCGCTTTTCGACTGTTAAAGGCTTCCTTACACCGGCTTTTTGTGAGAAAATCTTGGCTACTTCAGTCTTTCTGGCATAGCGCTTGTTCATTTCGACGGTAACTCTGTTTGGCGCAAGATCTTCCATCGAAATAAGAGCTCTTTCTGTACCATTTATGATGAAATAGCCACCAGGGTCACAAGGATCTTCTCCCTTGCTATTCAGTAGTGTATTGTACTGATCCATGTCTTCATTACTCAATTCAGGAGTGAGTTTTTTGGGCTTCTCCGCAGAACCAGCGATATGATCAGAATGCAAATTGCAGCGCTGTGAACGGACCATTATTGGTACGTTTCCAATCTGGACCTTCTCCTCAAAAATAGGCTGAGGTGTGTCATCTCGATGAATTGTAAAATCGAGATAAATTGGAGACATGTATGTCAATTTTCTAAGACGGCATTCAAGTGGGAGAGATGGGTGTTCTGAACCATTAGCCTCTCGTATGGTCGGAGGACCTACTTGCATATTTTTCATACGTACATGGATTTCGTGATCCAATACGTCAAGTTTAATCATTCCACCTTCATCGTCTTCAAGTAACTCATCTGTACCGATTCGAATGTTGCGAACAATCGATTCAAAACGTGACTTCTGACTATCAGAAGTAGGAATGCAATCGTTATATGAGGCAAGTTGATGATTCACTAAGCTTCGTTCTCGAAAGTAACTCTCAATAATTTCCTTCATCTCTAAATTCCCCCTAGTTACCCTCAACAATCAATCTGTATGCAATACTCTTTCCAGCAGAACGACTGTAACGAATTACGCGGACAACACGGTTGGCTAGCCAGCCAGCATGTAACTCCTCATTTTCCGCTTCAGTCATTTCCTTGAGTACCTGGACTGCTGGGTCAGTGATTAGGATCTTTGGAAGGAGTTCTTTGGCAAGACGCATGCCATCTCCAATGGGGTCCTTGTGCATTAAGTCCCACGGAGATAATGCCTCAGCCTCCTCCTCAATTGGAACTAATTCGTGGTGTGGGACCAAATGATGATTTAATACATTGAATCGGTTTTCACCTGTTGGGATGTCATCGTCATCCAATGCTTTTTGAGAAATTGTGATTCTGCGTGATCGAGTTCGCTTGCGTGTTCCTTGTTCACGAATTACATTCATCACATTATCGAGGTCGGGACTTTCCATCTCAACTCCAATTTTCTTTGCTACTTGCTCAACACTCATCTGCTTGATTGCATCCATATTTGCATCATCAGCAAGTCGATGCGCGTGCTCTTCAGAAACACCTAACTCAATTAGAAGTTTTTTCGTTGAACTCTTTACTACCAAAAATTGCGACCCCCTTTTCCCCATAGCCTCGCAGTAAGCCTGTTCCCCAGAAAGATAGAGCGGGCCTGACGGGATTCGAACCCGCGGCCGACGGGTTAAAAGCCCGTCGCTCTACCTGACTAAGCTACAGGCCCATTGCTATCTCTGGGCTTCACGCGGACCGAGGGGGTATTCAAAAGGCTTGCGCTTGGAGCATAGGCTACGCAAACCAGAAGAAGTTGGGGGCCCGTTTGGGTATGTGCCCGAATACCGATAAGTGGAATTCGACATAAAGGTTTGGGGGAAATATTCATCTCATTGTTATCCAAAACAACCAATTACCGGCAGGAGGGCCTCATTTGACTATTGAAAGAGAGGTAGAAATCCAATCGAATAATAGTACTGTGGCTTCTTGGTTAGACCCATCTGGCCACCCAGTTATACTTACAATACCACCCACAGTTTATCCTCCTCGTGAGGACTCAGTATTGCTCGATAATATGTTGGCCGGGCTTGGGCCGGGCACTGGAAAAACACTTTTGGAGATCGGATGCGGAAGTGGAGCTATTTCAATATCGGCTGCAAAAAGAGGTTGGAGTGTTTCAAGTTGTGATATCAACCCTTTTGCAGTTGCTGCCACAATAGGTAATGCGAAGGATTTAGGCGTTGTTAACTCGATCAATGTCGCTGAAGGGGGACCTGGTGAAGAAGGTGATTGGTGGCCTGAAGAGGGAGTTGATGTAATTGTCTGGAACCTTCCTTACATGGACCCCCCTGATACAGATAAAGAGGGGCTTGGCCCCCTCGAAGATGCTGCGATGATCGATTCCTCCTGTGGTGCGAAATTAGCAGCAGAATTAGTGGAGAGCCCTCATATTTTGAATCCAGGAGGGATCATACTTTTGCTTCATAGTAGTAATGAAGTTGGACGAAATTTACCTCCAATATGGCGAAGGTTAGGGTGGTCCACACGAGTCCAAAGGAGTGAAGTCATTGGAGACGAAGAATTGACTGTTATTGCTGTATGGCGACCATATGCCATGTCACCTCCAATCCTAATGGATACATGTGATTCTACAAATTCAGAAATTTTGGATGGAGATTATCAAATTGGGCAACTAATTCAAACCTATAAACAAAAATCTGGACGTGGAAGAAAGAATAAGTTATGGGAAAGTGGAAAAGGTTCTTTTTTGGGGAGTTGGAGTATATCTTCAAATTCTATAGAAGGGAGCCCTGGGTACTTCCAAATGGGAGCTTCAATAGCTATCCTAGATACGTTTTCCAGTTTTTTGGGTTTTGGATTACCCAGTCATTCATGGGCTAATGGCAGTAGACTTACAGAGTTAGGGGTTTTGTTGAAATGGCCTAATGACATCTACCTGGAAATGGCAAAAGAATATGCAAAAATTTGCGGCATATTGGTAGAAGGTAAAACTAAGGCTGGAAATACTCGTATTGCTATTGGGATAGGGATCAACTCCATTGGACCCAATATTGGAGTGAATACAGCAGGTTGGAGGGATATCCCTGGGCTTCAAAATGTGAAATTAGAACGTATCAGCGAAGTTCTTCATGCTTCCATGTCATCGGTTTTTGAAATACATCCGCTGCTAGAAAATACTGCTTTTGATTGTATTCTAGAAGGGCAATATAATGCATTAATCCCCTCATTCAATGCTGGTGGTAATCAAAATATAGGAGCCATCATAGGGATTTCAAAAAATGGTCACCTATTAACTGTAAATGGAGAAATTAACAGTCTCGATGAATTGGATTGGCATTGGAATTGCTAATCCATCTCCTGAGCTTTCCGCCAAATACCCCATGTCAGCAATAACGAACCGAATAAAGCAGGTACATATTCATGAGGAATTGACCTGTTAATTGTCATCTCCAACTGTAAATCAGCATCTCCTTCGAGAATTACTCGGTATTCACCCTGAGGGATTTTTTCATTGAAACTGACAGTAGACATCTCGCCTTTCTCGCCATCAAGTAATGTCATTGATGGCGAATCAACGGGAATTATGCCATCCCATGCATCATCTCCATTGTGGGATACTAATGTCACAACTACTGCTTCACAGGGATCGCTGCCTTCTTCCCAGCACGATGCAGCATAACCTGCCTCAAAACTCACAGTGGCGTCTGAAAGACCAGTGTGGAATGTCATTACTTCAGTAGGGAGGTTTTCACTACTAACTGGAGTCGGTTGTGTCCACACTGCAATCACTAATGTCGAAATGACCAATGCTGCACCGATCAAAACCGCAAGATCCCAAGCCGGGACATCTGGGGCATCGCCACCACCTGCCATGGCTCTCCGAGTCAAGCCAAGCACATCAAGATAATGTGTTGATTTCAGTAGATGGAATATTAATAAATTCTATAGATTGGTACTATAAGTTAAATTTCTAGACGTTCTCTGACGAGCCTTATCTTTCCAGAGATCGTAACAGAATATATTTCTGAATTTGTGTCTGAAAGTATTTCTCGCCATTCATTTTGGTTTTTCAAATGGATTCGAAGAATCGCCTTAGATTTGGAAAAATCATATAGTTTCCATTCATTTACTGGAGCGATTTGACTCAACCTTTTTTCCAACTCATTTCTCGATTCAATCTTTCCAGAAACATGCAAGCCGACCCACCTCCTTTTTTCACGGAGAGCCTTTGTTAATCGCTTGGCCATGTCAATCGGACATGCGTCGACCTTAACAGCCCTCTTACGCTCGCAATGGTATGGACGAGGATGTTAATCTCCCTGAAGAAAATAACTCCCCTACTGTTTTTGACTTAATAAAAAATCTACTCAGCCCCTCAACTTTACCTCATGTCATTTTACTTGGAATTGCAGGCATCGGATTGTACTTACTTTCATCCTCTGTTTCAGATTGGTTATTTGCCATTGGAATTTCAGGTTATATCGCACTTTCAATAGGTTATGCACTGACTGCTTGGATGCAAGAAATGAAGATAATTTACCGCTTTAGCCATATCCAGCCCATCCCCAAAAGTACTTCATTTATCGAAAAAATATTGTTGTACGTTATTCGGATTATGATGTCTTGGATAGCACCCCTTATGCTCAGCACGATTCCATTCATCATTCTTGCTTCGTATCTCACATCAGACACAGGTAGTGACCAAGTGATATACTGGGCTATGAGCTTAGCAAGTCTTTTCATTATCTGGTCATGGGCCCAAGGTAAAGCCATGGCCAGTAGCCTTCGAATTGTAGTTGAAGCACGTGCAATGCGGCTTGCAAAAACTCCGCGAGATTCAAAACGGTTCACATCAACTACAGTGCATATGTTCACAATCGGAATTTTTGCTGCTTTCACGTATTGGCTCACAATTTCAGGTGGGAAAAATACTGGTGATATGTCGCTCATTGAAAAATTGGGGCCACTAATCTTTGCAGTGTGCGCCATCATCGTTCAAGGGTTCCTTTTCTGGAGAACTACTGAACGAAGGAAAATCGACTCAGAACGGAAGGATACTGCAGTATTTGGATTCACTTGGGGTTTGCTTATTCAATTATTCGTGACATGGCATCTTTTGAGTGCATACAGACGATTTACTAGTGACAATTGGGGAGTTATGCTCATTGTTGAAGAACTTATTTTGATGGTGGTGACGGTCATTGCAGCAATTTGGAGTCTTGCTAAAGATACGCATGAACGTGGGTTTAGACTTTTTACTCAAAATAACGCAATATTTTGGGGGCTTTCTTTTGGTTTTGC
>JASLKH010000085.1 GCA_030747675.1 Candidatus Thalassarchaeaceae archaeon
CGGGAAGAGATTGCAAAAACACAAATTGAAATCGCTGCAGAAGCGGAGGCGGAACGCCAACGTCGTATTGCGAGAGGTGAGGCAGACGCCATCCTTGCTCGTTATGAGGCTGAAGCAGAAGGTACGCAGAAAGTTCTCTCTGCCAAAGCCGCAGGTTACGAAATGTTGGTGAAGAGTGCTGGTGGCGATCCTAAAGCCGCAGCAACTCTGCTGATGGTAGAGAAGATTGAGCACATGGTTAATGCTCAAGTTGAGGCGGTTAAGAACCTCAAGATTGACAAGATTACAGTATGGGATTCAGGGGTGGACGCAGAAGGAAAAGGAGCGACCTCTAATTTCGTCAGCAGTTTAGTTCAGACACTACCTCCTATGCATGATGTGGCAAAGATGGCAGGTGTTGAGTTGCCGGAGTATATGGGCTCAATGGCGGAAGAGACCACGGAATGAGTCGCAAGCGTTGAAGGCAGAACCGCCTTCGGCGGTTCATGCTCACATGTTGAGCAAGGGGCGATTTAGGTGGTGAACTATGGTTTCGTTATCGATAATCGCACATGTATTGGATGCCATGCATGTACTGTTGCGTGTAAATCTGAACATGATGTCCCAATTGGAGTCAATCGTACGCATGTTAAGTACATCGAAACTGGGACATACCCTGATTCATCACGTGAATTCAGCGTTCATCGTTGCAACCATTGTGCGGATTCACCCTGTACCACTATTTGTCCAACAACGGCATTATTCACCCGTAATGATGGCATTGTAGACTTCGATGATGACAGATGTATTGGGTGCAAGTCCTGCATGCAGGCCTGTCCGTACGATGCGTTGTACATTGATCCAAATCAAGGAACAGCAGCAAAGTGCAATTATTGCGCCCATCGAATCGAGAATTCTTACGAACCTGCATGTGTCATAGTTTGCCCCACCGAATCAATAGTATCTGGGGATTTAGATGACTCTAATTCCAGAATTTCTCAAATTGTTGCTACCCATGATGTAAAGGTGCGTAAACCTGAGGCTGGAACAAAACCAAATCTGTACTATGTGGAGACCAGTGATGAGATGCTTGATCCTTCTGCATCTGAAGTGACAGGAACGGGAGTGTGGACCGAGCAAGCATTTGGAGTGGGGCATTTTGCGAAGTATGCTGAATCTCGACTTGAACAAGCAGACACACCTTCGATGATTGTCCAATTGGCTTTAGAAAAGAAAGCGAAATCTGCCTCCCCAAGGGATCAAGCAATCATTCGAGATGTAATGTCGAAACTTTCGGATGATTCTCCAAAGGCAAAACGTGTTTATGACCAACCGAGTAAGGGAATCCTCTGGGGTTGGGAAGTCTCAGCTTATCTGACAACAAAGGCACTAGCAACGGGTCCATACATGGTTTTCATGCTCTTGGCATTAACAATCGGCATCGCTCCAAAAGTGATGCTTGGTGGGTTTTTACTTCTCAGTTTAGCCATGTTATCGCTTACAGGTATTCTCCTCATTATCGACTTGGATCGTCCGGAAAGATTCCTTTATGTCCTGCTCCGACCAAATTGGTCTTCGTGGTTGGTGAAAGGTGCTTACTTGTTGTTAGGTTATGGCGCAGTCATTAGTTTGCATCTTGTAGGGTTGTTCATGGATGCTTCATGGACTTTCCATGTTAATCTAGCAATACTTGGCATCCCGTTGGCGTGGATGAGTGGTATTTACACTGGATTTTTACTGCGCCAAGGCAAAGCACGTCAAGAATGGTCTGATAAGAGCACATTCGAAATTTCCTTGGAGCATACTCTGATGCTAATTGCCGTTGCAGTTGGCGTATTCATGATTGGAACTCCTCTACTAGCAAATACATTTGATGTAACGGCATTCTTGGTGACAGTAGTAGGTGTTGGTTTACTCATATTGACATCTTATGTCAATCATCGCGAAATCATTGAACCACAAATGGAGCCACTTTTGTGAGGTGAAAAAATGGTTATCAAACGTTCATTCATTGAGAGGATTTCAGAAAAATTGGGCATTATACCAAAAATCTCTGAAGGCAAGGATAGCAATCCTTCAGAACTTCCATTACGCAAATTCCCAAACCCCGATGAATGGAATAATCACGTTGAACTGGATGCCAATGAATGGCCTAAAAAAGTCGAGAAGAACTACAGCCTAATTCCTACAACCTGTTTCAATTGCGAATCTGCATGCGGCTTGTTAGCTTATGTTGACAAAGACAGCGGCGAGGTTCAGAAGTTCGAAGGGAATCCTCACCATCCTGGTTCGCGAGGCCGCAACTGCGCCAAGGGTCCAGCAACAATCAACCAAATTCAGGATACTGAACGTATTCTACATCCGATGAAACGAGTTGGTACTCGGGGCGATGGAGAATGGGAACAAATTTCATGGAGCCAAGTACTTGATGAAATTGCCGAAAAGATACGAACATCCTTGAAGACTGGTGCCAAGGACCGTGTAGTCTACCACGTCGGGCGACCAGGGCATGAGGGCTACACCAACCGCGTGCTCAAAGCATGGGGTGTGGATGGACATAATTCCCACACGAACATTTGCAGTGCAGGGGCCCGAACTGGATACGCTCTATGGCATCAGCACGATCGCCCATCTCCTGATCATGCCAATGCCAAAGTCATCCTTTTGACTTCTTCACATCTTGAAACTGGGCATTACTTCAATCCACACGCTCAACGAATTCTTGAGGGGATGATGGACGGAGCCAAATTGATTGTAATTGACCCAAGATTATCAAATACAGCTGCCATGGCTGACCATTGGTTACCCACTTGGCCTGGTTCAGAACCTGTACTATTCCTCTGCTGGGCTCGAATGATTATGGAGAAGGAATTGGTTGATCGAGACTTCGTTGAAAATCAAGTGAATTGGGAAGATTGGATGAAAGCAGTGCATATTGATGAGGAATGCACATACGAAAGGTTCCTTGAATTGTTACTAGATGAATATGCAGAATATACGCCTGAATACGCAGCAGAAGAGTGTAGAATTCCCGTTGAGCAAGTGATTGAAGCCGGTGAAGTTGTGGCTAGTGCGGGCACACAATTGTGCACTCATGTTTGGCGTAGTGCTGCGATTGGAAATTTGGGAGGGTGGCAAGTTAGTCGCACCTTACATTTCCTCAACGTCCTGACTGGAAGTGTAGGCACTGAAGGAGGAACTGCTCCAAATTCTTGGTCTAAGTTCAAACCAGAATTATTCGATATACCTCCTGACCCGGATGGTTGGAATGAATTACACTTCCCGCCGGAGTACACTTTGGCACACTATGAGATGAGCCATATCTTGCCACACTTGGTTAAAGATGGACGGGGTACAATGGATGTCTATTTCTCTCGAGTATTCAATCCCGTGTGGACATACCCTGATGGATTTTCATGGATGGAAATGTTACAGAATGAGGAAAGCATTGGGTGTCACATTGCATTGACACCAACATGGAATGAAACGGCATTCTTCGCAGATTATGTCTTGCCCATGGGCCATGCTTCAGAACGTCACGATGTCAATTCTTATGCAACTAGTTCAGGGAAGTGGGTTGCATTCCGTCAACCAGTATTACGTGAATATGCACGTCGTGAAGGAAAGAATGTGACATTCACACATGAGATAAATCCAGGGGAAGTATGGGAAGAAGATGAGTTCTGGAATGAATTGAGTTTACGAATTGATCCTGATGGTGAAATGGGTATTAAGAAGCACTTTGAATCTCCCTATAGACCGGGTGAATCCATAACAATTGATGAATATTATCAATATCTTTTCGAGAGAGTCCCTGGATTAACTGAAGCCGCTGAAGAAGAAGACATTACTGAGTTAGATTACATGCGCAAGCATGGTGCATTTATGATTGAACCAGCAACTTACAAGAAACACGAGAAAGAAGGATGGCCTACACCTAGTGGAAAGCAAGAATTTTATTCACAGACGATGATTGATTTCGGTTATCCCGAACATGCAATTCCACATTTCAGGATAAAGAGTCATGTCCACCCATCTCGACTTGAGGGAGAGGATGAATATTGTCTCTTGCCGAATTTCCGATTGCCTCAACACATTCATTCACGTTCGGCCAATGCTAAGTGGTTGGTCGAAATAGCCCATAGAAATCCAATTTGGATTCACCCCAGAGATGCGTCAAAGCTTGGTGTTGAAGAGGGAGAATTGCTGAAAATTGAAACTGAAATAGGTTGGTTTGTGGACAAAGTTTGGGTGACTGAAAGTATCAAACCGGGAGTTATTGGCTGCAGTCACCACATTGGTCGATGGCGTCGAAGTCAAGATCGTGGTAACCGTTTCTTGACAAACGAGGTCAAGATTGAGAACAAAGGGAATGGAAAGATGCGGATGCGTACCTTAAGTGGAGTAAGACCATTTGAATCTGAAGATCCAGATACAAATCGAATTTGGTGGAGGGATGGCGGTGTTCACCAGAATATCACACATGCAGTTCAGCCAGACCCAATCTCGGGAGCTCATTGCTGGTTGCAAAAGGTTCGACTTTCCAAACCTGGTCCGGATGAGCAGTATGGAGATGTTGAAGTAGACACTGAGAAATCCTTTGCATACTACAAGAAGTGGAACGAAATGGCTCTTGAGAAGGAGACTCATCCTCGCGGTGAAAGAAGGCCATTATGGATGAAGAGACCACTTTCTCCACAAAAGAAACATTGGTTCATGCCGAAATGATTCGATTCCCTATGTCCATTGCGTAGCGAACAAAGATGATGGCTAGCAATCCCAAAAAAACCTTGAGGATGACTTCATCATTCAATCGCATACCTAATCGGGCACCTGAAGTTGCACCCACAAACACAGCAATAGGGAGTGTAAATAGCCAAATCAAATCAGGTAATTGGCCTTGCAAAAATAGTGCATGGGAAATAATTGCCATTGGGACGACGAACATCATTGTTCCAAAACTGGTTCCAATTGCAGTTCTAGAACGCAACCCTCCATATTGATGCAGCACGGGGATGTAAATAGCACCGGCACCAATGGCTAGAGATGAACTGGCCAAACCTCCAAAACCGGCACCAATTCTGACTGGGATCGTTTGTATGTTGATTTCATCAGGTTCTGATTTGCTGCTTTTTTGCGGCCTCATCTTTTTCCAAGTTTTGTAATTGGCCCATCCAACGACAAGCATTGTGGCCACTTTGAAAACAAAATCCAATTGATCATCCAATTGTGAGACGATGAAGGCACCTAGAATGGCACCTGGAATTGCCCCAGAAAGGGCAATTTTGGCCACATTAAAATCAATTAGACCTTCCTTTCTATGGACTAAACCTGAACCCCAAGATACTACTGCAGTGAGCATCAGGGATGTTAGAATTAATTCCCCTCCAATAGCCCACCCCGCTACATAGTGCAAGATTGGGACAAACAGAATACCTCCGCCCAAACCCAATGGAGCAAATAGAAATCCAACACAAAATACGAGTGCGAGGACGATGCCTAGCATCACCCAATCCATTAAATCACGACCTCAAAGAGCCTCGATAATCATGGCAATACCTTGACCGCCACCAATACATGCGGTGGCCACACCATACTTACCACCACATCGCTGTAATTCGTGTGCTAGTGTGAGTACGAGCCGAGTGCCTGTGGCTGCCAATGGGTGCCCTAGTCCTACAGCGCCACCATTGACATTGACTTTCTCAACATCAAGACCGAGGTCTTTGACACAAGCCACAGCTTGACCAGCAAAAGCTTCGTTGATTTCCCAGCGGTCGATGTCTTCGATTGCGAGGCCGGCCTTTTCGAGAGCCATTCGTGAGGAGGGTACAGGTCCGTAGGCCATGATGGCCGGTTCCAATCCAACAATTCCCCATGTAACAATGCGTGCCAATGGAGTATCGCCATCAGAGGCTGCTTGACTGGCTGATTTTACTACAACAGCTGCACCACCGTCAACGACACCTGATGCATTTCCTGCTGTCACCAGAGAATCCGGACCGAAGGCCGTGCGCAATCCAGCAAGTGATTCGGCCGTGCAGTCTAGCACGACGTGATCTTCATTTTTGTGACCAATATCTCCAACAGGAATAATCTCCTGTTCGAATATATTGTTCTGAATTGATGCGGCTGTACGTGCATGTGACATTGCTGCAAACTCATCAGTCTCTTCTCGAGTGACGCCTTTTCGCTTGCAAATCTCATCTGAGGTTTGAGCCATGAATGAGCCACACATACCATCGAGTAAATTAGTGAATAGGTAATCTTCCATGTCTCTGGGCAATTCAATTCCGGCTTGAGGTGGACGCCCCAGTCGGAATGTATCACGCATACCTCGTAGAACATGCGGTGCTTGTGACATGTTCTCCATGCCCCCTGCAACGACCGTGGATGCCTCTCCCAACTGAATCATCTGTGCTGCGTTAACAATCGATTGAACGCCTGAACCACAGATACGAGATACTGTGAGCATGGGGACTTCTTGTGGAATGCCTGCGCCTAGGCCCGCGTGTCGAGCACCAAAGATGGCTTGGTCACATGTTTGCAGTGCATAACCCATGACCACATGGTCGACACTTTCAGGAGCAGTACCTGTCTTTTCGAGTGCACCTCTGATGGCAATTTCACCGAGTTTCAGTGCTGAAGTATCCTTGAGTAAACCACCCGGTTTACCATCGCCTCTCTTTCCTCCAGACCATTCGCAGAATGGAGTTCTTGCTCCACCAACTATCACGACATCTTCGACCATGAACCGGCGAACTAGAACGGGTTATTCAACGGAACGGGTCTTCAATCCGTACTAAAGTAATCCACCAATAATTGCACTACCTGCTATCCATGCACCTGCAGTAGATCCCAAATTGGCGAATGCAGTCACAAGTAAGACACGACCAACTTTGTTTTTCCAGAATAAGGATACTTGGTCAAGTTTCAAGAAGTTTTGCAAATCTTTAGTTGATGGTGCAGCGACTTTGAGTTGCACCAAACCTGCAAACCAACCCGCTGCCAACATTGGATTCAGTGATGTGATTGGACTTGCTATTGCCGCAGTCAGAATAGCCAAAGGATGTCCTCTGGCGATTGCTGCACCTAATGCAGCTAATGCAGCATTCAGAACTAACCAGGTCATCGCGGCTTCTTTCAATTCAGATACATTGCCATGACTAGCAATCCACGCAAACATCCCTATCATGAGAACAGGAATGCCCCATTTCACAATCTTCCAGGCAGGATGAGGGGGTGAAACGTGATTCAATTCTTGAAATCGTTCCTTGGATAATTCCTTTCCCTCTTGAAGATTCTTTGCAACTCCTTCCAAGTGTCCCGCTCCAATTACGGCCAGTACTTTACCCTCTTTTCGAAGGTTTTGTATATTTCCTGCTAGAAATTCGTCTCGCTCATCAATGAGAACTTCTCCTGCAGCCGGGGCAACACCCTTCAACTCATCCATGAGTTGGGTAATAAGATCAGTATTTTCCAGAAGTTCATCAATTTCAATGACATCATCCTCAACCTCCTCTTCGAACAATAGAGCCGATAAAACGCGCCATTTTTCACGAAAACTCATTTTCCTCCAAGCACGCCTCAAGGTTTTTTGGATGTCTCTATCTACTAATGCAACACTCTTTTCAGATTCTTTTGCTGCTTGTATGGCGGCCAGTAAATCTGTTCCAGGTTTTTCACCTTCAGCTAGACCCATCCGACGTTGTTCAACAGCCAGCATCGATTGGAAGAGGACGAGTGGTGCTTTCCCTTCTCGCAATACCTTTCCCAGAGTTTCATTATCGAATCGATCAGGTTGTACCAGTGCATCAAGTCTACTTTTGCATAATTCTACTGCTACAATGTCGGGATCATATTCCTCAACTTCTCGACGTGCCGCATCAGCACTTGTTTTGGAAATATGTGCAGTCCCTAGCAATCTGAGATTTTCATCGATATCGATGACAGTCATAGATCCACCTCGGGCCGAAGGGTAGCAAGTGTGTTGAGAAAATCCATGTGTTCCTTGACATCGTGTACTCTGAGAATGTCGACACCCTCTGACATTGCGTGAGCTGCAACACCTAAGGTTCCAGCCAATCTATCATTTGTACTATCTCTTCCTAGCAGTTGATGGAACATCGATTTGCGACTAACTCCCCACAAAATTCTATATTTCGAATTACCGCGTGAATGAAGCAATTCAAGATTATGATTCAATTTTTTCCCAAAACCGATACCCGGGTCGAGGCAAATCAGATTTTTTTGATGTCCTTTTTCAACCAGTTTATCGGCGATCGAATTCAATTCTGAGTAAACTTCTTGGAACACATCGGAATAGTTTGGGTTAGTTTGCATGTTACCAGGTTCACCTTGCATATGCATAATGCAAACAGCGCATTCTGCATCTAGAATCACTGATTGCATCTCAGGATCTCTCAAACCGCTCACATCATTCACCATGTTCGCGCCAGATTCTAATGCAATTCTTGCAACTTCAGCACGTCGAGTATCTATCGAAATCAGACCATTTGGATTTGCTTTGCGTAGTGCTTCTATCAGAGGTATTACTCTTGCAATTTCCTCTGTGGGATCAACTGCTTTTGCTCCTGGTCGTGTCGACTCGCCGCCTATGTCAATCCAATCAGCACCTTCTTCCCACATTTTCAATCCGTGTGCAATAGCATCATTTCCGCTAAATCTGGATTCTGAATGGAATGAATCCGGTGTAGTATTGATGATTCCCATCAATCTGGGTCGCCCATCCGGACGGCGACGCAAAAAGGGTCCCAAGTCGACCATATAATGCCCGGGTAGCGCGCAATGGTTTATGATGTGCGCAGAGGCCGTTGGCCTCTCGTGGACACTGGGGCTACTAGCAGAAGCACGGCAATAGTGCCGTTCGACGCAGAATCCGATGAGCCTAGGCTATCCGTCGCAGATGAGGCCGGAGAACTCCCTTCCACTGATGCGTTGGAATTAGCGGAATCGATTTTGCAACGCTTGAAACCATCAGATCGTCATGAGATGGGGCAAATGGTATTTCGAAATGCAATGGCTTCAGGAATCCTTGTGATGCTTGTTGTATTGTTCTGGTGGCTTACAGTTACAGTCTTCGGAGATGAATTAGGTTCTGATGAAGCCCCGGCTTCACTCATTTTAGGTTGGAATTACATGGTTGTGGCTGCAGTAGTTCCATTCTTGGTATTCGTAGCAACAGTGTTGATGAAGTTGTCCCAAGAAAGAAGTGAACCATGGCCTGGTTTCTTGGCCGGTGCAATGCTGATTCTTGGCGTATTTATGGCTGTTGAGCCGATTGGGCATATGGCCTTTGGAGATGCACCATCTCAAATGATGCTTCATTCATCGAGACTAATTGCATTGGGTGTAATGGTTCATTATTGTGCATCATTATTTCTCGATGCGTTGCTTCTTTCTTGGGTCCGAAATCTCTTGGGTGTTTTCCCAATTGACATTTCTCCTATTGAAACACCGAGCTATGATGGACACACTGAAGAAGGACCTCCTACGGCTTGAGTTCAATGCGAGCCAATGTAACAGTTGTCCGTTTAGGTCATCGCCAACAGCGTGACAAGCGAATAACTAGCCATCTTGGCCTAACAGCACGAGCAATGGGTGCATCCCATTTTGTACTGTGCGGGGATAATGATCCCAGTGTTTTAGCGACATTAAATGATGTGACAAACAACTTCGGAGGAGATTTTACCTCAGAACATCAAAGTAAGCCAATGGGTTGGTTGAAGAGGTTTTCAAAGGGAGAAGGTCGAATAGTTCACTTGACAATGTACGGTGAATCATATGACTCTGTAACATCTTCTATTCCAATTGATGAGCCCATTGCAGTTGTTGTTGGTGGTGCCAAAGTTCCAGGAGATATTTACAAACTTGCAGATTACAATATTTCTGTTGGAAATCAACCACACTCAGAAGTAGCAGCATTGGCTCTTTTTATGGGCGAAATGATGGGTGGAGTAGCTGGACAGGAGAATTTTCCGAATGCCCGGCTGGAGGTACAAGGTCACCCTTCGGGAAAGGTCGTGATTGACCATTCTGACGGCTCCCCCACAAGTCAATGATTATAACCGGATTTCGGGGAGCATTTCAGGGTGCAGAGGTGACGTTTACTTCGGGCTTCAGTCCCGGTGGTGGCCAATCTGGTGTTTCGAAAGCATTTGTAGCACGTGACGCAGCCGATTTATTACTCTCTGATTTGTCGAATAAAAAAAGTGAAACAGCCTCTGGGCGAGGCGTTTTACTACTTGCCGATGGTTCAAGATATGAGGGTGATTTGTTTGGTGCAGAAGCAATTGCCGAAGGTGAATTAGTATTCACGACTAACATGACTGGATATCAAGAATCATTGACAGACCCTTCTTTCGCTGGTCAAGTTTTGACTTTTACTTGGCCCTTACTCGGCAATTATGGAATTCTCCCTGGTATTTCGGAGAGTTCTGGTGTTTGGCCCCGAGGAGTTGTATGTCGGGAAATCATGGATGAGCCAGATCACCGTCATTGCATTGGTAGTGTCCATGAATTTTTATTGGCACATGGCGTACCGGGTATTTCAGGAATTGATACTAGAGATGTGACTTGCAGAGTGCGCGAGTATGGTGTAATTTTGTGTATTTTCGGGCCGATTTCTAAGGAATCTGAAATGGTTGAAATATTGAAAAATATGAAATCACCTGATTTGGAAGATTTAGCCGATGAAGTTAGTCGAGATGATGCAGTATTCCTCAATGAGGGTGCTACAGATGGAGATGGCACACCATTACCTCGAGTTGCAGCACTTGATTGTGGTATTAAGTACAATATTTTGAGAGAATTATGTCAAAGATTCGAAGTGCTATGGTGTCCACCTGATATGGATTATAATCAACTTCGAGATGAGTACCAAATTGATGCGCTATTCTGCTCAAATGGCCCAGGGGACCCTGCTCACCCTGGGAAGGCGACCGACGCGCGGCATACGTTGGCCAAAGCAACAAAAGATGGATTGCCAGTAATGGGTATTTGTTTAGGTCATCAACTAATGGGGTTGGCTAGTGGTTTACGGACGTACAAATTGAGATACGGTCATCGGGGAGGAAATCAACCAGTATTGGATTTACATACCAAGAAGGTGAGTATTACTAGCCAGAATCATGGCTTTGCTGTCGAAGACCCTGTGAAGGGAATGCTAGCGCCACACCCCTCAGGTGCTAATTCGGGAGAGGTGGATAATTTAACTGATTGTGAAGTTGAAGTTAGATTTGTAAATGCAAACGATCGTACAGTCGAGGGTTTAGATGTGAAAGGCCGTCCGGCCTTCACTATCCAATACCACCCTGAAGCCTGCCCAGGTCCACACGATGCCAACCCTTTGTTCGATAGATTTGCAGATTTGATAGCCAATCATTTGGAGGTGAAAGCGGATGCCAAGACGCGATGATATTCAGAAAGTTATGATTCTTGGCAGTGGCCCAATTAGAATTGGTCAGGCTGCAGAATTCGATTTCTCCGGTTCACAAGCTTGTAGGGCTTTACGTGCTGATGGATATGAGGTAGTGTTAGTCAATTCCAATCCAGCTACAATCCAAAACGACCCTGAAATGGCCGATCGGATTTACATCGAACCCTTACTTCCCGATGTCGTACATCGAATCCTTGAGATTGAGAAACCCGATGCATTACTTGCAGGGATGGGAGGTCAAACAGCTCTCAATATTGCTAGTAATCTTGCTCACAGTGGCGCACTCGCCCAACTTGGAGTTGAATTAATTGGTTGCAATCTGAGATCTATTGATGAAGCTGAAGATCGAGATTTATTCAATCAAGTATGCGAAGAAATTAACCTTCCAATTTCACAGGCAATGGCTTGCAATTCGATTGATGAAGTACTTGCAGCAGCTGAAGAACTTGGAAAGTATCCAATTTTAATTCGGCCCGCATTCACTTTAGGTGGTTTAGGAGGGGGCACTGCTTGGAACACAGGCGAATTAGTCGAGATCGCAAGTCAAGGTATACTTCATTCCCAAATCGGACAAGTATTGATTGAAGAAAGCATTCTTGGTTGGCAGGAATTTGAATACGAGGTTATGAGGGATGCTAATGATAATTGCACCATAGTTTGTACTATGGAGAATATTGATCCCATGGGTGTCCATACCGGTGAATCCGTTGTGGTTGCTCCAGCTCAGACGCTTTCAGATCGTGATCACCAGGGTTTGAGGGATGCAGCCCTACGATTGATTCGACGATTGGATATCAAAGGAGGATGTAATGTACAATTTACAGTAAATCAAGATACAGGTGAATTCAGAGTCATTGAAGTAAATCCCCGGGTGTCACGTTCCTCGGCTCTTGCATCTAAGGCTACAGGTTATCCCATTGCTAGAATGGCGGCATTGATTGCAGTTGGGTATACCCTTGATGAGTTACCAAATCCAATTACAGGAGAAGGTACGACGGCAGCCTTTGAACCCACATTGGACTATGCCGTGGTCAAAATCCCTCGATGGCCCTTTGACAAATTCCGTACTGCTGACAGGACTTTGGGGACGAGCATGAAATCGACAGGAGAAGTAATGGCAATAGGGCGTAATTTTGAGGAGGCTTTCTTGAAGGCAATCGCCTCACTTGAATACGGGCAACCTCACCCTCGTCCACTTACACTTGCCGATGCCAGTGATGGAGAAACGATGGATGAAAGAGCTCATGAACCTCTCCCTGAAGATGTATTATCAAATTGGTTGAAAGTACCTACTGATCGCCGTATGGGTGCATTGGTTGAGGCCTTCCGAAGGGGAATGGGTATCGAAGAAGTTCGTGAAGGAACTGGAAATATAACACGTTGGTTCCTTCACCGTTTCAAGAAAATCGCTGATATGGAAGCGGAAATTGTTACGGCCAGTTGCGCCCCAAATCAAATTACAGAAGCACAGATGCGAAAATGGAAGGGATTAGGTTTCACAGACGCCCACATCGCAGACGCTCTCTCAGGATTCCCTGCATCGGGTTGGAATAGATTATCTGAAGGAAAAACTGAGATTGATGTTATGAAACGTCGTCATGAATTAGCCATTCATCCAAGGTTTCGCATGGTCGATTCTTGTGCAGCAGAATTTGCAGCAGTTACGCCATATTACTATGCGACCTATGAAGGTGGAAGTGCACCCTTAGGTGTCGATCATGTCCCTTCTGAAAAGAAAGCCGACAAACGCCGCCTCGTTGTTATTGGTTCAGGGCCAATTCGGATCGGACAGGGAATCGAGTTTGACTATGGCGCAGTCCATGCAGTTCAAGCAATTCGTGAAGCAGGACATGAAGCGATTTTAGTTAACAATAATCCCGAAACTGTGAGCACAGATTTCGACACCTCAGATCGCCTTTATTTTGATCCATTGACCTCTGAATGTGTTGCAGAAATTCTTCTTCGTGAGGGAGCGGATGGTATTCTATTGCAATTTGGTGGACAAACCGCCATCAATCTCGCCCTCCCCTTAGATGGCCGAATGCCCCACCTTAGTGAGCAGGGTCTGTCATGCTCAATGCTGGGTACATCACCTGACGCTGTAGATGAAGCTAGTGATCGAGAGCGCTTCGAAGCCTTTGGCAAGCGAAGCAGTATACGATTACCAGATGGCCGAACAGGAAAAACTCCTGAAGCAATTCGGGCAGCAGTTCAAGAAATTGGCTATCCAGTATTGGTCAGGCCATCTTACGTTTTGGGTGGGCGTGGCATGGAGATTTTGACAGATGATTCTCAATTGGAGACTTACATGGCTGATGCATATATTGCTCCTGACAAACCTTTGCTTGTGGATGAATATTTGGGCGGGGCCATAGAATTGGATGTCGATGCAGTTTGTGATGGTGAAGATGTATTGGTTGGAGCTGTTATGGAGCACTTGGAAGAGGCAGGGATTCATAGCGGAGACTCGACATGTTTTATCCCTACGCAAAATGTAAGTGAGGAAATACTTACAAAAGTCCATGAATGGACAAAAGAGATTGGGATTGGCTTGAATATTAGGGGCTGTTTCAATATACAATTCTGTATTTGCAAAGGAGAACTATACGTTCTAGAAGTTAATCCTAGAGGTTCACGAACATTTCCTTTTGTGGCAAAAGCTACTGGCATACCTTTGGCCCGTATTGCTGCCCACATTACGATTGGAGAACAATTAGCGAACATGGAGATTCCAAGAAGACAAACAGATGCAGTTTGTGTCAAAGCGCCGGTATTTCCATTCCTCAAATTGCGGGGCCTTGATCCCGCACCAGGTCCTGAAATGAAAAGCACAGGGGAAGTAATGGGGAGCCATGTAAATCCAGCAGCAGCATATCTCAAAGCACGTTTAGCAACAGAACTTCCCGTGCCGACTCGAGGTGGTGTTTATCTTACGGTGAAAGATGAAGACAAGGAAGGCCTAATTCCAATTGCAAATTCACTAATAGAAATGGGCTTTACTTTGCATGCGACAAAAGGAACTGCCAGATATCTTCGTGATGAAGGTGAGTTGGATGTTTCAACTTGTTACAGGATTGCCGAGGGCCAAAGTCCAGATGCACTAGATTTGATGCGAAATGGAGACATTCAATTAATCATCAACACACCAAGAAATTCTGGTGGCGCAGTTCTTGATGGGAATATGATGAGAAGACTTGCTGTTGAGTTAAATATACCATTTGTGACAACAATGAGTGGAGCTCGAATGGAAGTTCAGGCAATTGCCGTTGCTCAAGAGGGAATGCCAGAACCAAGGCGGTTAGTAGTTGACTATATCTGATTAGCAAGCAT
>JASLKH010000086.1 GCA_030747675.1 Candidatus Thalassarchaeaceae archaeon
GATACCCCCATACTCTGCTAGAGCACTTTCAGCAATTTTTTCCGGTTCAGCAACTACATCAGAACAAGGGTCGATGGCGTAGATACCAAATGTATGCAATAATGCATCTTCAATTTTTTCCGCTTCATCACCATTGACAAACATCAACCCGCCTTGGACGTGAACTGAAACTTTTGCATCACGAACACGACATTGGGATATCAGAGTGTTCTTCAAAACACGAGTGAAATGTTTTCTTACTGGTTTTGATTTTAGCATAGATTCGCCCATTCGGACAATCCATTGTCCCATGATATCACCTCAGGGTTCGTTGTGGATCTCTAAGACCTCGTCATTTTTTTTTGAGTTGGACTTTGCATTGTCATTTCGTTTCTCTTCTAATGCTTTGAGATACGCATAATCAATGTCTTTGGTAACATACACTCCATTGAAACATGATGTGTCAAATTCTTCAACACCACAATCACCTCCCTGACATGCATCGATTAGGTCTTCCAATTTTTGATACATTAGCCAATCTGCACCAATTGCAATTGCAATGTCTTCGATACTCTTGTCGTGGGCAATATATTCACTCTTTGCTGGCATATCTATGCCGTACACATTAGGGTGGATAACAGGAGGCGCTGCGCTCGCAAAGAACACTTTCTTTGCCCCAACATCTCTTGCCATTTGTACAATTTTCCGACTAGTATTTCCTCGAACAATACTATCATCTACAAGTAGGACATTTTTCCCGAAAAATTCATCTGGAATCGGATTCAATTTTTTCCGTACAGAATCCTTTCTGATTTCCTGCCCTGGCATGATAAATGTCCGGCCTACATATCTATTTTTCACGAAACCCTCTCTGAAATCCACACCGAGTTCTCTAGCCAATTCCAAGGCAGCACTCCGACCACTATCGGGAATTGGGATGACAACATCAATTCCATGTTTTGGATTTTCTTGCAATATCCTTTGAGCAAGTTTTCGGCCCATGTTTAATCTTGCCCGATGAACACTAATCCCATCAATTACCGAATCGGGTCTTGCAAAATAGACGTATTCAAAGATACACGGTGTATAGGTTGGGTCTTCTGCGCATTGTTTTTCATAAAATTCCCCTCCTGCTGTGATGAAAACCGCTTCACCTGGGGCAATATCTCTGACAATTTCAAAGCCCAATGATATGATTGCAACAGATTCTGATGCCAGTATCCATTCATCCATTCCGTTGCTATTTTTCCGTTGGCCAAGAATGAGTGGTCGGATGCCCCAAGGGTCACGGAAACCTACAAGTCCGTATCCAGTGATCATCGAGATGATTGAGTATCCACCTCTGCACCGGTTATGGACTCTCGAAATAGCGTGGAATACATCATCAACATTGAGTCGTAGTTCGTTTTCAATATACATTTTCCCTCGCTTGAGCAACTCATGTGCAAATATATTCATCAATACTTCAGAGTCACTACTGGTATTCACATGGCGTAAATCTTCATTGTACAATTGTTTTGACAATTCATTTGCGTTGGTGAGGTTTCCATTGTGAGCTAAAGTAATTCCATAGGGGGAATTTGTATAGAATGGTTGCGCTTCTGCACAAGATGAAGTTCCAGCGGTTGGGTATCTAACATGGCCGACACCCATGTGCCCGCCCAAAGATTCCATGTGGTGTTGCTGAAATACATCGCGGACCAAGCCATTTGACTTGCGATGATAGAGTTGTTCGCCTTGGCAAGTGACAATACCTGCAGCATCTTGCCCACGATGTTGCAAAACAGTTAGCCCATCATAAATAAGTGGAGCAACAGGATTTTCGGCTCCTGAGACGATGCCGATGATACCACACATTGCGGAACCCGGCCATCGCTTCAACAGGGGGCTTTAGAGTTTGACGGCCCACAGTAATGTAGTAATATCCAAGATTACTTCTTTTGATACATTGTCCGATTTCGCTTGTTCCAACGATATCCACGCATTCGTGCAGTCTCTCCATAGCCACAAGATGCGCAGACGTGCTTTTGCTTGTGATATGAATGGCGGCCACAACGGCGACAGCGGATGTGAGTTGACTTCTGGCGCTTGCCCATGCTCGGGGTACCCTTACTCATGTGCTCACCTCAGCGGCTCGGCGACCGACCCTCTCTATATCAGGGTTGTCACACGCCCTAAGGGTGAACTAAGCCCAATTCATTCGGGAATTTGAAGTGAAACATCGCCTTGAGTCGATTCTAACTCAAGTAATTCATCGTTTGTATGGTGCCTACCGGTAATGAGTGCGAGAAGAAGTCCAAGGACCAAACCACTGGCAGCCAAAACTGCAGTTAGTGCATTGAACAACATAGCGCCACCTAAGCGGATTTCATAAATTGCGTTATCTGTAGAGCCCATATCACCCTCATATAACCAAGAGGATAAACTGATTCCCAATGCACTGAAAAGAACAAGACCCACAATCTGTTCACGCCAATGCATATGTCGATGAATAGATCCAACACTTACCATTAGGAGTACAAGAGTTGTAATTCCAAATGCAAGGATAAATCCCATCATCAAGTCATCTAAAATTTCAGAAAAATTAGCACCACCTGAGTACTGCCATACAATCAAATTCATGCCAATGAAAATCAGAATTATCATCACTGCGATAATTCTCCACCAGGGTCCTTGATCTTCTGCGGCCATCATCCCTCCTCCTTTATGGTCAAATTCTTTTCCAATAATTCTCTGACTCTAGCCTTCTCTTCAAGAGTTAATGGTGCAACAACATCTGGGTCTGGAGCTCTTTTTTCTGCAATATAGACCAACCATATGAATCCCATAACTCCGAAAGTAGAACCTGCTATTCCGCCGATAATAAATGGTATTTGGTCCCAGTAAATATCGTGCCACCCTAATGTCGAAAGGTCGGTTGAACCTTGACCCATAATTCGTATGAATATTCCTCCGCCAATTAAGGCCAAAGATGACATTGCGAGAGCTTCACGATTACGTTTTTCACCCATCATGACACAAAATGCAGCACTGACTGTTGATGTTATTACAATACAAGAAAGGAAAACTAAAACCCATGTCGCCCAGATTTTTTCACCGATGCCATCAGATCTAGCGCCAGGGGGGTCTTCCACTAGCATCCAACCAATCCAAATCAATCCACTAATTGCTAACAAAAACCCCATTGGACGTAATCCACGGGGGAGTTGACCCACAGGAGATGGGCCTGAAAATGTCGCCACTAATGCTCCAATGGCCATTAGGGATACCGGCGGAGTCATATCGAAAAGAACAGCAAGCAGTGCGATTTCTGATGCATCACTACCTGAAGTTTCAATGCCATATAGTACCAACATCGTAATTGCTAGAAGTAAAGTGAGACCGATTAATCGTTGTCGAAAATCTTTACGATCAGTCAGGCTAAAACCAATTGTGATACAAATCAGGCCAAGGGGCAACCAAAAGCCCAACCACGCGTTCGAGATGCCCTCCATTGAACCTTGGTTAGCGTTTAGGTTCATCAACGTTGACCGTATTATGTCTTAGCAGTCGTCCGAATCACGACTTATGATTACGCGACACCCTCAAATACGGGTCGATGGTCGCAGGCTCGCACCCAAAGGGTGTGGAGTGAGATTATGGTCAAGATGCCCCGTCAAGTAAAGCGGTACAGTCCCGCTGCGGGCCGCCACACATTACACACTGTTGAGCGCGTCAAGAAACGCCGTGCGAGTGAGTTGAAATGGGGTCAGCGAAGATTCCGCAGAGTTACTGCAGGTTACCGTGGTTTCCCTCGTCCTAAGCCAGAAGGCCGTGAGAAGCCAACAAAGCGTGTAAATATCCTTTATCGATGTACTGAGACGGGAAAGGCTCACACGCCACCCTGTCAGCGTGCTAAAAAATTCGAACTTGTTGACAAGTGATAGTGGGTGAAATAATGTCTAAAATAAAGAGTAAATTTCTCAAAGTACATTGCCGTGATTGTGGTAATGAACAAATTATGTTCGACCGTGCAACATCGGTAGTGAATTGCAACGTATGTGGTTCTACACTTGCTCGACCATCAGGTGGGAAGGCACACTTGACCGGTGCAACTGTTGCCGAGGTCCTCGAGTGAGGGGGCCTAATTCAATGTCTGATGAAGATAATTGGCCTGAAATGGGCGAAATGCTGGTTTGTACAATCAAGACAGTAAAGCAGAACGGCGTTTACGTAGACTTGGGTGGCTACCCTGGAAAGGAAGGGTTTGTTTTTATTGGCGAGATTGCATCAGGTTGGGTCAAAAACATTCGCAGCCATGTTAGAGAAGGTCAGCGTGTTGTTGCTAAGGCGGTCAAAGTTCGCAAGGACCGACAAAGTATTGAGTTGTCAATCAAATCGGTTAGTGAAGAACGCCGAAGGGATGCTTTGCAGCGATGGAAGAATGAACAACGTGCTGGACAACTCCTGCGAATTGTTGGAGAACGATCTGGTTGGGATGAAGATAAAACTAAGGAGATACAATCCGAATTAGTTGAAACCTATGGTGGACTTTATTCTTCATTTGAGGAAACTGCTATCGATAATGATGCCCTATCCAATGAGGGATTTGAGGGAGATTGGATTGAACTTTTTATTGAGACTGCAATTGAAAACATCATCCCTGATTTCGTCGTAATAAGAGCAATTGCAGAAATCGAGATTCATTCAATGGAAGGAGTAGAATTGATTCGAAATGCATTAACAGAGGTTGAAAATTGTTCTTCCAAAGAAGATGAAGTTGAAATTTCGTGTTACTATGATGGCGCTCCAGAGTATAGAATTGAGCTGAAGGCTCCCGATTGGGAAATTGCTGAAAAAGGTTGGAGCGACGTTGAGTTGGCAATATCTACCACAATTACTGAAGATCATGGCTCCGCGGTAATCATTCGCGAATGATTCGGCATCTATGCACTTCAGGATGAGTCATGTTCAAAGGCCCAGTTGTTTGGTTAGCAGATTGGAGATTCCGATGGCACGAACAAAACTTCAGAAGTGCACTGCTTGTGGGGAGTACGGTTTGTCTGAAACTTGCAAAGAATGTGGCGGGAAAGCGCAGGCAGCAGGCCCAATGAAGTTCTCACCTGAAGATTCTCGTGCACACCTACGTCGCCGGTTAAAGAATGTTGAATCAAAAGAATGGGTTGAATCACTGCCGTCCCCAGATGGTGGTGAAGAAGAATGACGACTAAGTTACATTGGTTTGAAGGCGAATCCTTACCTGAACATAGAGTTCTCCTAATGGCAGTCCCAGGTGTTGGAAATGTCGGTAAATTAGTACTTGATACGATGGTTGAGCATTGCGATTCTACTTTATTAGCCAACATAATCCATCCCGATTTACCGCCACATGCAACAATGAATTCTGATGGTTTACTCACCCCTCCACATTTGTCGATACATTCAGTCAGAATGTCCAATGGCGATTGTGTTATTGTGATTACAGGAACAGGGCAACCAATGATTCCTCGAGGACAGCACGAATTGGCAGGCTCGATTTTGGAATTAGCGAAAGAATCCAGCTGCGATCTTTTGCTCGTACTCGCTGGACTTTCAGCAGACCCAGGTGATACTGATATTCATATGACCTGTGCCGAGCAAAGTGTGCGAGAAAACCTAATGGATTCAGGTTTGAATATTAGTTCTAAGCATCCAGCTGGAGGTATGTTGGGGTTAGCAGGATTAGTGGTTTCACTTGCCCCAATGTTTGGAGTCCCAAGTGTAGCATGTATGTCTGAGACCATTGGGACGAGCGTTGATGTTCAAGCCGCAGACCGTTTAGCAAAGCGAATATCACTTGATTTTGGTTTGGGATTGGAATTACCAATCGATAATACAAGTGATACAGCATCACGCTTGTTTGCCATGATGGAAGGAAAGGAAATTGCAGGGATTGACCTTTCAGAAGATGACTCTCCGTCAGGATTCTACGCGTAAATCCTCGTCATGCTTATGTCCGAGTCTTCGGTCGAAGAATTACAGCCGAGATCGCATAGCCCGGTATCGCGGTGGATTCGAAATCCACTGTCCTCGTGACGCGGGAGTTCAAATCTCTCTCTCGGCGCCATCAAACTCTTGAAGGGTAAGGCTGTAGCCGAGTACATGCAGGTCGGCATCACTCACGAAGGTGAGCGTGTATCACACATATTTGATAATCAGATAACAATATCCGATGTACTTGAGAAAATGGCAATCCCTCCTTCCACTGTTTTGACAGTAGTTGATGAAAAAATTGTCCCCCATACCTCAATAATTACTGATGACATTGAGATAGAATTAATCATAGTTTCAAGCGGCGGCTAGTCATCACGTCGTTTGAGAATAACCAATCGAGTATTCTTTTGGAATTTAATTTCAGGTCTTCCAAAGAATTCTGAGTACACTCCATTGAGTATTGCAATTTCATCTCCGGGCTGTATTGAAGGTGCCGAAATGGGTACGGCAAAACTGTAGGCCACAACATCAATTCGTCCTGTTCCGTCTTGCATTGTGAAGCGCCATTTTGGTTTTCCAGATGCTGTCCGATTCTTTTGCCACGTAGTGTCTCGAATCGTCATTACCCTTCCAACAACGCTTCCAGCTGTGATTAGCCCGACAATGTCTTCTCCATCCCTTTCAGAAGGTTCAATAATTTCGACTGTGGATTCGTTGTCTAACTCTATCGAGGGGTTGTAATTCCATTCTGTCGGCCTTCCATTTTTGATACGAATAAAAACTCCATTTTTGATACGTCGTGAAATAGCCCTTGGTTTGGGGATAAAGCAATTTTTCACTTCAATTCTATCAACACCTTGTTGTAAATAGAATTTGATTTCAATTCCTCCATCTGAATCTTTGATTGGCGTTAGTAACCCATTAACTTCACCACATAGGTCTACTCTTGTCACTAAATCAGTCGAATTAGTAATTGGCCATTTCTTCCCTGCATGGTCTAATCTATCTATTTCCGGTAAACTTCCCCTATTTTCTGCTGAAGGACAAATTGTAGCATGATCGCACGATTTACATCTTGCCAAAGGATCAGGGTCTTCTCCAATATGTGTACCGCCATTTTCGAAAAGTTGTACCTTTGAAGGCGTGGCTGGAAACTCATCTTCAGCTCCCCTATTTTTGAAAAGAGTATCATACGCTTCACGTAATTCTGAATCTATTTCATTAAGTCGCCTTTCATCGGGTGCTTGGATGACTTTGATTTGAGGTGCGCCAGCATACCATATACGTAGATCTTCAACACGTTCCGATTCCCCATGCGTTGACCACCATAGCCATGCATAAATTTCCAATTGCTTAACATATCCTGCAGACCGGTCATTATTCCCCATTGCGGCTTTCAAATCTATAATGGAAATAGTTCCGTCCCAAGAATAAACAAAGTCATATTCTCCCCAAAACCAGTGTTCAGGATGGACCGTTCCAAGTGAGAACGTGGCAGCATCTGGATCAACAAACCAAGGTCTAGCAACCTCCCATGCTTCCATTAGTGTACATCCCCCTTCGCTGACTGAAGGGTGTGGTTCAGACCACTTGAATGGAAATCCATCAGGTGGTGGCCATTCTGGCCTTTTCCCCTTTCGCCATTCATCAAGGGTAGGGCCACCATTTTCATCTAAACAGCGTTTGACTTCATCAAGGTGAAAATCAATTGTCGCTAGAGTCATCGATAGCATTTTTTCGTCATCAAGATCTTCACCACTTCCGATCGCCATTGGGTCATCTTCGAAAGATGCTACGTGCCCATCCTTGACATTAGTGAGGTGGATTGCGGCACGAGAATATGCCCATTCACGTAACGCTTCGATATTTGTAATGGGTTTTTGAGATGGTAATTTTGGGGCTGGCCACGATTCTACTGAATTTCGGTCCGGCCGACCATCTTCATCAATTGGTGATGATAGAACATCCCAATTCGCATCACTTGTAACTACTGCGGGGGATTCTCGGAGAACTCTACATACTGTGGACTCAACAATGTGGCCACGCATCATTGCGGGCACACTTGGCCCTTTCAGATATTCTACTCGCCGTAGGTACCAGGATCTAGGACATCCTTCATATTGGATTAGACTGGTAGCAGATAATCGTTCAAACTTACTAATCAACAGTGCATCGTCATCTACAATTTGAACAGGCACATTTCAGGCCTAGAGTTCACTGTCTTTGAATCTATGGAGTATCTTGTTCTTCTTTTGATTCGCGAGGTAACGTCTCAATTGTCAGCCGAGTATTTCTTGGGTCAATTCGAAGTTGAGGTGTTCCTTCTCTCCATCCTAATTCTGCAGACATCAAACGAATGTTATCACCAATTTGTAAATTATCAAATGATTCACTTCTCCCTGAACCAAAAGCAACAACTTCGACTAATCCAGTTCCATCCCAAACATGCGCCATTGACATTGACCAGTTTCTTCCAGATGAATTGATACCACTATTGAATCCTCTACTAATGATGGTACCAGCGATATTAGCACGAGTCGGAATCAAACCTAATCGATTAATTTCCATATCTTTGGCATCTTCAGAGGAAATAATTTTACTATCGATATCGAGATAGAGTCTAACCATCCCCCTCCATTGTCCTGGAGCAGCATCAACAATGACAAATTCACCTTTGTAATCATGCAAAATCGGAAATTGCCCGCATCCCATTTCCTCAATTACTGCAGATTTATCTCCAACCGTAATTGCAGCCCCTATCACACTACTGCCGAAGTGATTAGGGAGTGGACCCCAATGCCCATGCAAATTCCCTTTGACTGTAACTCGGCTTGGGAGGTTGGAAATAGGGGTAAATGGTGCTCCCGCGGTTGACTTTTTGAATTCAGGAATGAGGCGGTGTAATGGTTGTTCTTCTCCCCCGCGTGGATAATCACAAGTATCTAAACCATGGCAAACTTGACAAGACAACCTTCCTTCAATAGTTGGTTTATCGGCATTAAGATTAAAATCATTCAGAGAGGCCAAAGTCATTTGTTGTTGGATTTTGGAAAGTCGGGGGGCCTCATTTTCAATTTCATCAATTAATCGAGCCTCATGCACGAATCCATCTGCAAGGTGCCAAGATTTCAAGGCGACAACAGGGCCACTTTTTACATGGTCAATAGGTTTCGAGGGATGATGCCGTGTTTCGATCCACAACCATTGATAAAATCGTAATTGAGTAGCAACTCCTGAGTGGTCACGCCCATGTCCTCGATTAGCTTTGATATCGACAATCTGTACATCACCTCTCCAACGGTGTGCCATATCTAATTCGCCTGCAGCCCATCCATCGGGATGAAATAACCGCTGAGCACTGTTGATTCGGGGATCTTTTGCCCAAGGGCGAGATACTTCCCATGCCTCCCACCAACTGCAAGGCTCACCTTTTGCTTGCCAACCCTCACCTTTTCCTGAGTCCCAGCATGGCGCAGGTGTTCCAAAAGGATCACCAATTTCACGAAATATTTCGAGAAATGGCCCCCCATTTTGTTCCAAGCACAATTTCGCTTCATTAATTTGGAGTTTGATGGCATTTTTCACCATCGCATTCAATTTTTCACGTTTTACATCATCTGGACTCCTTCCTTCTGCTTTCCAAATTATATTATCCCATCCTTCATTCAGTTGACGTCTAATTTCATCTACAATGGGTTGCATTAATGTCCGCAACCATGTTTGTAATTCATCGAGATTTGTGATGGTTAATATTTCGCCATGTTCACTTGTGACCCATTGTGTGTTTTTTTCTTTCATCCCATTCTCAGGATGAGGTCGCTCCATCCAAATTGCAGTGGCGGCTTCTTCAACAATATGCCCCAAAATCATTTCAGGATGCTTCGGTACTTGCAGCCCCAATCTTCGTGTAAGGAACCAATCTCTCCGACAACGTTCCCATGTGACCATTGAAGAAGCAGACAACCTCCTTCTACTTCTGGCAAAAACACCAGTTGGTTGTGGTATCACTGGCATAATAAACACTCATTCTGCATAGAAATATTCTCCTCTTGATTTTTGCTCTCGATCTTTCCTACTATCGTGTTTGTTGATACGTGGCCTATGGCTATCATGATCGCGTCGGAAGGTGATGCCAACTTGACTTAGAAAACGATTCATTCCTTTTCGGAGAGGCAGTGGCCCAACTGCTGAACCATTCTCTCCACCAACACCATCAAAAACAAGTAAGGAATCACTTACAATGTCTATGAAATAGATATCGTGATCGATTACCATTGCTGCCTTCTCATTGACTTCCATTGTTTTCCTGATTGCTTTCGCTGCCTCCATTCTCGCATTCGCATCTAGGTGTGCACTTGGTTCATCTAGCAAGTATAGATCAGCATCTTTACCCAGGCAAATTGCAATACTAACTGCTTGTAATTCTCCACCTGATAATTTTCTAACATCTTGTTCTAGTAATTTGTCAACTTGAAGTGGCCGAATCACAGTGGTGTGGAATTCACCTTTTCTCCATTTCGTTCCAATTTCACAATCGAGCCATAGGCGAACAGTCCCTTCAAAATCTGATCTAACATGCTGCGGTTTGTAGGATATCTTCGCTTCCATAGTACACCAACCGGCATCCATTTCGATTTCACCAGCAACCATTTTGACCATGGTGGTTTTACCTGTAGCATTAGGGCCTACAACACCTACTACCTCGGAACTGTGCACTTTACCAGTATCTGTTTTGAGTTGGAATGTACCTAATTTCTTCTCCAAGTCCCCCCATTCGAGAATTGGCTCCCCAATCTCTTCACCTCGCATTCTCCCCCGAAGGAACTGAATTGGTTTATCTCTAATTCGAATATTTTCTTGCTCTAAGAAACCATCTAAGTATGCATTTATGGCTGTACGAGCGGGGCGTGGTGGCGTAAAAATTCCATATGCTGCTCGTTCGCCATACACGACGTGTATGAGGTCGCACAAAACATCTAAAATTGCTAAATCATGCTCAATAACAATTACTCTTTTACCGGATTCAGATAATTTTTGGATAATTCTAACCATTCGCATTCTTTCGTAAATGTCAAGATATGATGAAGGTTCATCAAAGAAGTATACATCAGCATCTTTCAGCAATGTTGCAGCAATTGCCACTCGTTGCAATTCACCACCTGATAATTCTGGTAAATTCCTTTCAAACAAATGGTTGATTGCTAATGCTTCAGCAGTTTCTTCAATGACTCCTCTTTGATCTACGCGTTGCAGCAATGCGCTTACCTTTCCATCGAAGGCACGAGGGATTTTGTCTACATATTGGGGTTTTACAGCTATACGGACACCTGAATCAGCGACTGTTGACATGAAATCACGAAGTTCTCCTCGTGGAAATGTTTCAATGATATCTTCCCATGGCCTTTCTCCCGATAACCATTCACCCAGATTGGGGCGAATTGTTCCTGAAAGGAGGTTTATTGCAGTTGATTTCCCCATTCCATTCGCACCAAGAATACCTACAACTTGTTCTTCTCTTGGAACTGGTAATCTAAATAATCTAAACCCATTTTCCCCATAACGATGAATCATATCTGTTTCCAGTTCGGATGGTAGGTTTGTAATTACTAGTGCATCAAATGGACATTTGTTTATGCAGATTCCACATCCTATACACAATGGTTCCGAGATAATGGGTTTACCGTTTCCTTCATGCATCACAATACACTCAATCCCATTCCTAACAGGTGGACAAAATGATTGACATTCATCATTACATTTCTTTGGTTGACAACGGTCTTCCAAAAGAACTGCAACTCGCATTGAATCTCCCTCCTGTTTGCTTCTTGACAAATTCCGTTCTTAATCGATGCGTGACTCACTAAACGAGAGTCCGCGTTTTTACACTTAGAAAGAGAAGAACCGGTGCTTGAGGTACACACCTGCGGCCAGCGTCAATTTCTCTGCTTTGCTTAGTTTCACTCGTTCGGTGAAAACATCTCCACCACTTCTTTCTATTCGACGAAGGATACTTGAATAGAATGCTGACATTGCAGCAGGACTATAACGACTATTTTTTGGCAATAGTGGTA
>JASLKH010000087.1 GCA_030747675.1 Candidatus Thalassarchaeaceae archaeon
AATACCAACAACACTCGGGGCTCCATCCTGCCCCACGGTTTCATATCCGTCATAAATAAATGCAAATCGGCCATTACTGATCAAACTTCCATCGAATAACATTGGTTTTATTAATGCAGGGCCAGTAGATGTTAAAAGTAATAATGCCGTTATTATTGCAGTTAAACAGGATAAAAATAATTCAGATGGTGGAATATCTTTTTCTTCAGCCCTACTTTCTGAGCCACTCATAAAAACGCCTCGACTTTGAAATATTGAAATCAATTAAGTGAACAATCTCCATTTCTGGTATTGCATGGTTTCGGTGATAATTTTCCACTTGCTGCTAATTGCGATGCCTCATACAATGAATCAGGAGTCCCACAGTCGAGCCAAATTTTGTCACCAATATCAATCAATTCTGCTTTATTTTCAATGAGATATAATCTGTTAATATCTGATATTGACAAGTTGCCCCCATTCGTAGTGACTTGATCCATTTTCGCCCAAAATGTTTCATCAAAGAGATAAATCCCCCCTATTGCTAGAGCAGATGTGGGGTTTGTGGGTTTCTCTACGATATCAACAAATTTCCCATTTTCAAATATTGCCACACCGAATCTTTCGGGATCATCGACTTCTCTACCTAAAAGTACACATCCCGGAGGTTCTTTTGAAGATTGAAATTTTTTAACACTGTCAGTGAGTTCCATCGTCGTGATATTATCCGAAAAATAGACAAGAACTCTTTGTGAACCCACATGAGGTCTAGCTAAACTCAATGCGTGATGAACTCCACGAGGCTCTTCTTCAATGACATAGTGAATATTTTCACCTTCCATTCCGGTACCAACGTGTTGAGCAATTTGACCAATGAATTGATTTCCAATGATTGTAATATCTTTTATTCCAGCCCGGCGTATTGTAGCAAGTGCGTAATCTATTACTGGACGACGATATAGTGGGAGTAAGGTTTTGTGAGTATATCGAGTAAATGGATACAGCCTGGAACCATGTCCTCCTGCCACTAAAATCGCTTTCATTGATTGCCGCCCCCGCTTCTAGTTTTTTTAGTAGTGCATCGGAGAACCGACAGCATTGGCTTTCCAACCCATGAGTTTCATTTCGGCAAGGTCAAGAACGCGTCTACCATCATATAGGATTGGTGTGCGCATACCATTGAGCAACATTTGCCAATTTAAATTAAGGCATTCTTTATGCGCTGTGGCTAAAACAATCATATCAAAATCATGAATTTCATCGACTGAATTCAATACTTCAATCTCATTAGGAATATCATTTGCATTGAGATAAGGGTCCCAAGTTGAAACAGAAATTCCAGAATCAACTAAACTTTGTGCTAAAGGTTCTGCCGGCGTTTCCCTTGCGTCTCCCACACCCGCTTTATATGACCAACCTAAGAAGAGAACCCGCCCCTCATTAGCAGGAACCCCTGATTGATAGAGTAGTTCTCTCAGGACCCCTGATACATGCTTCGGCATTAACCGATTTACAGAACGCGCTGCGGTGATTAATTCAGCAGGAACTCCTACTTCTTGAGCACGTTGCATCATGTAGTAAGGGTCTACAGGAATACAGTGCCCACCTACACCAATACCGGGTGTGTATCTATGAAAATTCCATTTTGTGGAAGCCGATGTAAGAACATCTTCCACATCAAGGTCCAATTCAGGGAAAATCTGAGCCAACTCGTTAACCAATGCAATATTAATATCGCGTTGTACATTTTCGATGACCTTTGTTGCT
>JASLKH010000088.1 GCA_030747675.1 Candidatus Thalassarchaeaceae archaeon
TTGTGAAATGGAAAAGAACACATCAAAATCCAATTTACCACCTCAAATGGAGCGCATTCTTCCACCATCTACGGCCAAACTTACACCCCGAATTCCTCCTGAGGTAGGCAGAGACAAGAATGTGATTGCAGATGCAGTTTCTTGTGGGTTGATTAATCGTCCAATTGGTACTTGACTCAACCAACTATCTTGTACTTCTTCCATGCTCTTTCCTGTCCGATCATGAATTGATTGTGCTAGTGACCCCAATCTATCGGTGTCAGTAAAACCTGGTAGAACATTGTTGATGGTAATACACTCAGGGAGCTCTCGGCTGAGTGACTTTGACCATGATGCCATGGCTCCCCTGAGGGTATTCGATAACCCGATATTTGGGATGGGTTCACGAACACTTGTTGAGATAATATTCACGATTCGGCCCATTCCAACCTCTTCCATACTTGGTACAACCATCTGGGTAATTCGATGTGCGGCATGTAAATGCCGCTTGAAAGGAACTTCAAAATCATCGATTGAATTGTCCAAGAGTGGCCCCCCCGGTGGACCAGCTGCATTGTTGATCAATATGTGAATTGGCCCTGCTGCCAAGATTCCCTTAACCGTTTTTTCAATTGCCAGTTGATCTTCTAGGTCAACTGCCATTGAACGTACTCCTGCTATTGGAGGTGCGCTACGCGAAAGTGCGATAACATCGGCCCCACAAGCGGCCATCATCTCTGCCGTGGCTCGTCCAATTCCCTTTGAAGCACCACATACGAGTGCCCTCATTCCTTTCAGTGCATCAGATGCAAATGGTATTTTCATTTCTTCACCCTCGTTTACGTAATGTGCATATGTTTGTTCGGCTAATTTTTTGTTCACAATATCTATGATTTCTGGAGGTGCATTACGGAAGGTAGGCCAAGGACTTTCGCCTTGTGGATGCCGTATTTCAGACCATTTCCCTGAGACATACGCCATCAGTGCTTCCTTCATGAGAACCCCTGCTAGAACAAGTGTTTCATAGCACAGGTCCTCATAGGTCATTCCACGTTTTACGGGGACCTCTCTTCGAAGTAGAAGTTCACCAGTATCAATTCCATTATCACAGAAATGTGTACTACTTCCAATTGGAATGTCATGGTATACTGACCATGCAGGACTTGCTGACCCTCTACATTCGGGAAGAAGACCAGGATGTGAATTAATCACGCCATCTTTTGGATGATCGAGAATGTTTCCACGAATAATACGTGTGCCTCCAAAGACAATTAGGTCTAGATCCAAGTCTTGGATGTGAGGCATAACTTCCTCTGAGTTGTGAATCGGTACTGTCACATGATTTACATTCAGTCCTGCAATTTGTTCGGCAATAGTCGGTGCGATAGGGTTCCCTTCAATCCGTTTGAGAAATTTTTCGCGTTCTTCGTCTCCAATGACAGAATCTTCTTCGATGATAATGTTTGGAACAAATCCTTCAGATAGTATTTGGCGCAACATTTCTCGGCCATATGGATGCTCTTTGAGCAGTAGGAATGCAAAGACTGGCGTGTCCCCCATATACTTGCGGAGGGAGTGAAAGATACCCGTTCTTTTCGGTTTATTGATTAGGGTGTAACTCGGCTTCTGTCACGGGGGAATAGAACTACCTCGCGAACATTTCCAGCACCAGTCAGAACCATCAAAAGTCGTGCAACTCCTAAGCCCCAGCCTGCATGGGGGGGTGCTCCATATCGGAATCCATCTGTGTAGAACGTGAAATCTAAGGGATCTAAGTCCATATTCCGTAAATTTTGTTCCAAGACTTCAACGCGATGTTCACGTTGCCCACCACTAGTCATTTCGTCGCGGCCATAGTTTAGATCAAATCCACGAGATAGTTGTCCACCCGTATTTCCTTTTTCATTTTCATCATGGAATATGTAGAATGGTTTCATGCTCATAGGCCATTTTGGCAAAAAGTGGAAGCCCGGATATTTGGCTGCAATGAGGTCACAGTGATGTGATTCAATATCATCTCCCCATTCAATCTCCCCTCCTCCTGCTTTGACAATATCAATGGCTTCGCAGTAAGAGATACGAGGGAATGGTAGGCTTGGCACTTCGACAGCGACTTTCTCTTCGTTTTGACTTTCCTTGTACTCATTAATCATATCAATTAAATTTTGGTCATTAGCGTTAACTTGACTCCAGATGTGATGTATCATGCGTTCTTGAACGCACATTACATCTTCGTCATTCATCCATGCGCCCTCTATATCAAATGAGATGAATTCGTTGAGGTGACGGTATGTGTCATGCTTTTCTGCACGGAAAGCAGGTCCAATCTCAAACACTCGTTCGAGGCCACCAAGTACAGCTAGTTGTTTGTATAATTGTGGTGATTGTGAAAGATACGCATCAGTTTCAAAATATTTGATTGGGAATAAATTGGTACCGCCTTCAGATGCACTTGCAATAATCTTCGGACTATTCATTTCCATGAATCCTTCTGAGATTAGGTGTTCACGACCATATTGCAAAACTTTGCTGCGCAATTGGAACATTGCATTCACATGTTGGCGACGCAAGTCGAGATGTCGGTTGTCTAATCGGGTATCTAATCCAACGTGAACATCGTCAACAACGCCTACTGGCAGAGGTGTTTGGGACATGGCTAATACTTGCCCATCTGTCACATTGATTTCAAACTCGGCAGGGGGATTCGGTTCTCCTTCGGCAACCTTCGGTGGTCTCTTTTGTGCGACTGTGCCTGTTACCTGAATTGTTGATTCTCGACTTGCTCCTTGGATTGTGGCGAAAGTTTCCTCATTCATGTTATCCTTTTTGAGGAATGCTTGTAGGTGCCCAGTCCCATCTCTTAGCATCAAGAAACAAATAGCTCCTCTTCCGCGAACGGCTTCAGCATATCCTGCTACTGTGACCTCATGCCCAATCATTTGGGCGCCGGCATCACGAACTTCACCTAATGTGTGAGTGCGGTAATTTGTTGCCTCCCAATCACTTCCATCTCGGCCGGTCATGATACTCGGCGAGAGTATCGAGCACTTGAATCGCTCGGCTCGGAAGGGCCATTCCTACATGGGCTGGTGAAACGCTCTGACCTGCCGGGTTGATATGTAGGAGTTGACGCGCTCCCGGCATGTCACCTGAAACTGAGCGTATGTTATTTACATCCGAGTCTGTTACAAATGGGCATCCAGATAAGTTGTGTGATGCAATCTCTGATGCAATATTGGATACTTGCCTGAGTCAAGATCCACATGCTCGCGTTGCCTGTGAAACACTAGTTAAGGGGACTGAAAATGATAGTGCGATTGTTCTGGCTGGAGAGATCACTGTTGCTGGTCCGAAGCCTGATTTCATTGCAATTGCACGTTCCACAGCATCCTCAATTGGGTACACCTCACATGATGTTGGAATGGATGCTTCAACATGTATCGTTGAAGAGCGCATCACGACACAGTCTCCAGATATTTCCGGAGGTGTTTCCCAGGGAAATGTCGACCAAGGGGCTGGAGATCAAGGTATGATGTTTGGGTATGCAACCAATGAATCCGAGGCTTATGATTCTTTAAGGGGTGCTTACATGCCACTTTCCGCATTGCTCTCGCAGACATTGACCCGCCGTCTTACTGAAGTTCGCGAAGAAGGAATATTGCCATGGGCTCGCCCTGATGGTAAATCACAGGTTACTATCGAATACGGTGCCTATGGGAAACCAGTGCGAATTTGGGCGATTGTCATTGCCATTCAGCATGAAGATATGGCGGAAAAGTTAGGGGGTCACCAACAAATGCTTGACTACATCAAGAATGAAATCCGAACACATGTGGTTGAAGCAGTCATCCCTCCTGAATTGATAGATTCTAAAACAGAATTAATTGTCAATGGTGCAGGACCATTCATTCGGGGAGGTCCTTATGCAGATGCGGGATTGACTGGCCGGAAAATTATCGTGGACACATATGGGGGAATGGGTCGTCATGGAGGTGGCGCATTTAGTGGTAAAGACCCATCTAAAGTGGATCGTTCTGCCGCATATGCTGCTCGTTGGGCTGCTAAACATGTAATCGCAGCTGGATTGGCTAGTGAGTGTGAAATACAATTGGCATATGCTATTGGTGTTGCTGAACCCGTAAGTATTCGTGTAACAACTAACGGAACAACAACTCATGGTATCACGGAGGAGGAAATAAGTCGAAGAGTTCGTCGCGCTTTCGATTTCAAACCATGGGAGATTATACGTCAGTTGGATTTGCTCAAACCAATTTATTTGTGTACATCTTCTGGTGGGCATTTTGGTAGAAAATCTGTGGATGGCACATTCCCTTGGGAACTATTGGATGAGTCGCGTTTGGCTTTGTTGAGAAAGGATTAATCTGTAAATAGTCCAGAACAGGCTTATGCATACTCCCGTCAACGTCAAAGTAGAGTTACTTGCTCGCTAAGGTGAGGTGAACCCATGGATACTGAACGCCGCCGCTCGTTTTCACTCTCCATTCTCCTCATTTTGAGCATATTTTCCAGCATATTTATGCCGACAGTGTCGGCAGATAGCCGAATTGTGTTGGATTTATCCACAGATCATCTTACATTGATGCAGGGAGATTCCGCCAACGTCACTTTGACTGTAGAAAATAATGACTCTTCTATCCACGACTTTGATATTTCATTGGATTTGGCACAAGTTTCTTCTGCATGGAATGTCACTCTTGCCGATAGTACAATCAATCAACTTGGTCCAGCAGTGTTTGGTTTTTCAAATTCAACTACAGTGATAGTTCACTTAGCTAGCAATGCCACACTATCCGATCATAGTACTGTTACCATCATGGTCAATCACAGTGGAACGAATATTTCTAGTTCAATCACACTCTACCTTTCAGTTGCGCCATCTTACTTACCAATGATTATGAGTACTGCTGTTGGAAATAGTGGTTTAGTTACCACCGAAATTGGCTCGACGATTGACCTTGCAATACCAATTTCGAATAACGGTTCAGCAATTGACCACATTATTCTCTCTGTTGACGAGCAACCTGATTTGACGGGTTTCTGGTCCAATTGGACTGGAAGTAGTTCTGGCAATAACACAGGTGGCAACAACACAGGTGGCAACAACACAGGTGGCAACAACACAGGTGGCAACAACACAGGTGGCAACAACACAGGTGGCAACAACACAGGTGGCAACAACACAGGTGGCAACAACACAGGTGGCAACAACACA
>JASLKH010000089.1 GCA_030747675.1 Candidatus Thalassarchaeaceae archaeon
CGGAGGGGATATGGAAAAAATCCAGATTACTGCTCGATATATGGAAGAAGTGTTCCGAGCATGGTTAGGTCACCCAGAAGAAGGTGAAGGCCCTGGACAATTACAATTTGTTTATGCATCCAAGTTGATGAATAGTGGAGATTACTGGGCCCGTGTATTGCGTTGTTCGAAAAATATGAGCCTTTCTAGAGTCCGTAGAACATTCAGCATCATGGGTCGTGATGAAGATTCAGGCGACGGTGATTTGTCGAAATTCTTCTACCCTGCAATGCAAGCAGCAGATATTTTCGAAATGAATATCGATATTGCATTAGGTGGAATGGATCAAAGGAAAGCCCACATGTATATGCGAGAAGTTGCAGATTCTTGGAATTGGGCAAAGGCAACCTGCGTCCATACTCCAATACTGTCTGGATTGAGGACAGCCGGTGGCCGCATGGAATCCTTTGATCATAAGATGTCTAAATCAGATCCTTCAGGGGCTATATTACTCCATGATGAACCTGAGCGGTTGCGGAAAAAAATGAGGAAAGCGTACCTTGATGTTGAGAAAGAAGACTCCCCCATTTATGAATTAGTCCAACATTTGATTTTGCCAGAACAGGGATCGATTACAGTCACACCAAAGCCTGAGTATGGTAATCCAAGCACTTATGATTCACTTTCAGGATTTGTTGATGCGGTGAAGTCAGGAGATATTCACCCCCTAGATGCAAAGTTCGCTGTTGCAGATGCAGTATCTGCGAGCCTTGACCAATTGCGAGAACATTTCACATCAAATTCCGAATCCCTCGATTCAATGTCAAAAATCACAGAATAGTCATATTGGAATTTTGGCCGGCGTTAATACTATGTCTAATTGATTCTAGGCTTACTCATGTCTCAAGAAGGTGCTAAATCCACCGCATATATTGGGATCGGGATGCTCGGATTCGCAATCATAACGGGTATAATCGGACTTAGTATGACTACTGCAGGTCCAATCGAGGGCGAGGCCTCTTCGGACGAGGCGGACGATCAGTGTTTTAGATTCATGATGGGTATTTTTTTGCTTTTTTTTGCAGCAGGGGTTGGCCTTTCAGGTTTAGTCACTATGACCACTGGTGCAATCATTTTCGTCTCATCTCCTGCTCAGCAACCTGCGATTATTCAATACACACAAGTTGAACCAATGCAACAACCACTAGTTCGAGTTGCAAAGTCAGCAAAGAATGAGGTCGTTGTTGAGTGTCCACATTGTGAAGATGATTTGGTTATTGACGCCACAGATTCGGGAATATTTGCTTGCCCAATATGTGATGGTGAATTTGAGTACTAATTTGTTGTAATTATGCTTATTGAGATTGTTTGAAAGCATTAAGGATTAATGCTGTGTGAATTTTTCACAGGGCATCATTGAAAGGTAAAACGGATTCGGATAAATTCCTCGTAGGGGGTTTGGGTTCATGAGTGACGTAGGTATCGATGATATTGCTATACATTTCCCACGTCTATATTTGGACATGAAGGACTTTGCAGAAATGCGTGGTGAAGACTATGGTAAATTGAACAAGGGTCTGGGTCTCTCAGCCATGTCAATTCCAGATTTCCATGAAGACACTGCAACTATGGGTGCTAATGCAGTGACTCGGCTAATAGATAGAAATGGGCTTGATCCTAGTAAAATAGGTCGCATGTATCTTGGCACTGAAAGTGCATTAGATGGGGCTAAACCAACTGCAACATACATCTTGGACATGCTCACCCAACGTTATGGCTCAAGGTTTGGTGAAGATTGCTTCCGAAATTGCGATGTTGTTGACATGACATTTGCTTGTATTGGAGCTGTTGATGCCTTACATAATACACTTGATTGGGTAGCTCGAGGTGGAGAAAAAGGTGACCGAATTGGCATTGTTGTGTTCAGTGACAATGCAAAATATGACCTTGAATCAGCTGGAGAATATACACAAGGTGCCGGTGGTGGTGCACTTTTAATTCGTCATCAACCACGCCTCTTAGTTATCCCTGACCGCTGGGGAGTATCTACGTCACCCGTGCATGATTTCTTTAAACCTCGGCGTAATGTTTCGATTAAATCAGTAATATCTCATGTAGTGCAACTTGCCCGCGAAACTGGCGCTTCATTGAAAGAAGGACTTGTTGACAGAATGGTCCGTCACTTACCTGAATCAACAGTCCGCCGCCTAGGCATATTCCAGCATGGTGAGAACAAAGTACAAGTTCATAGAGATGAGCCTGTTTTTGATGGACAATTTAGCAACCAATGTTACCAAGATGCAGTACGTGAAGCATTCAGAGATTTCAGGCAGAAATCAGCAGATGATGGCCGATGGGACCCGAATGGAGGTACAGTACTTACAGAAGATTGGTCTAGAATTATTATGCATCTCCCATATGCATTCCAAGCAAAGAGGATGTTTCCTGCAGTTTTCGCGTATGAGAGAAGTGCCAGCGAATCGTGGGACGATGTCGAGTCAGAAATTGGGTTGCCTCCAAGTTTAGATAACTTTGATGAAACTTCAGAAGGTGTTATTGAGCATGAAAAGGCGATGGATGTGTATCGGCGAGCAATTTCTAAAACTCGCGCATATCGCGAATTCCATTCAGAACGAATTGAAAAGGGTCAGAGAGCAAGTAGCCTAATTGGAAACCAGTATACAGGTTCTATTTTCCTCGCTATGATGTCCACATTTGAGTCGGATTACGAAGGCGACTCGAAAATTGAAGGCACACTTTTTGGTCTATGTGGATATGGTTCAGGTGCCAAAGCAAAAGTGTTCGAGGGTCTAGTAGATAGCCGTTGGCGCGAAGTAGTATCGCGGTGGAATATGTTTGAGAGAATGGCGGGAAGAATGGCTATTGATCAACTGACATATGAAGAACTTCACAAAGGCACACACGAGGGTTCAGTTGTTCATCCAAGAGGCGAATTCGCTTTAGTTGAAGTTGAAGAAGAAGGAGTTCGAGAAGGGGCACGCAACTACGCTTGGGTCGAATGATAATCTCAACTGCGTTAGCGAATCGTTCATAGAGGGACTTCAGATGGACGCATCACCATAGGTGATGCAACATGGCAGATATCGCAGTACTTCTAAAGCAAGTTCCAGACACTAATGCAAAGATTGTCGTTTCAGGCGGTCGTGTTGACGAAGGGTCAGTAAAAAAGTGGTCCATGAGTCCTTTCGATGAATATGCCCTTGAAGCAGCACTAGGCGTTGGTGGTTCAATTACAGCAATTACATGTGGTCCTGAGCGCTCAAAAAAGATGCTGACCGATGCAGCAGCAGTCGGTGCATCAGAATTATTGCATATCCAAGTTGATGATTTGACTGCACTTGATAGCAATCAAATTTCGTCCCTATTAGCAGCAGCGGTTGTGAAAACAGGAGCAGATGTTGTTTTCTGCGGAAAGCAAGCTGCTGATACGAATGCTGGTAGTACAGGGCCAGGCGTGGCAGAAAAAATGGATGCTGCTTGTGTCACTCTCGTATCGGAGATAAGTGGTGATTCAGGCTCTTTCAGCGTCCTCCGTCCGAGTGCTGATGGTAGTGAGAGAGTTACAGTATCATCACCTTGTGTTCTCGCTTTCGACAAAATGTCCACTGAACTTCGCCGACCAAATGTGAAAGGTATCATGATGGCCAAGAAGAAATCTATTGAATCTGTTACACCCTCAGATCTTGGTGTGGACATGGGTTCCTGTAGTGTAAATTTGGAAAGTCAAAATCCACCAGCAGAGAAACCTGCTGGACAGAAATTTGAGGGGGCAGAAAGCGTACCTACGGTTGTAGGGAAATTAAGAGATGAGGCGAAGGTACTCTAGGGGGGAATGTGAATGGTTACAATTATTGCAGAAACATCAGGAAATGAATTACACCCAGTAACTGCCCAATTGGTGGGAGCAGCAGGGGGAAGTGCAACAGTACTTTGCCCAGGAGGAGTTGGTGCATCCGAAGCAGCCAATTTGTCAGGCGTTGACAAGGTTATAGCCGTTGAAGGAGATTGTTTCTCTTCTTTTGATGGAGGTGCATGGGCTGCAGCTTTATCCTCCGTTGCCAGCGGCCGAATCTATGCTGCTGCAACGCCCATGGGACGTGAAATCGCAGCACGTTTAGCAGCACGAAATGGAGTGGCAGTAGTTCAAGATATTACTGCCATTAATGGGAATCAAGTTACTCGTCCAATTTACTCAGGAAAAGCAAATGAAACAGTATCAATTTCAGAAGACTGTATTCTCACTCTTCGGCCTAACATGTTTGATGCAGCAGATCAAGGTGGTAGTGCAGAAATCTCTACAGTTAACCAAAGTGCAAATGTTAGTGTTTCGGTTCAAGAGGCAATCGCAAAAGCAAGTGAGAGATTGGATGTATCTGATGCAAACATAGTGATATCAGGTGGGCGAGGAATTGGTAGTATTGAAAATTGGAATCAATTGGAAGGTATCGCAGATCAATTGGGTGCGGCAGTAGGCGCATCACGCGCAGTCGTTGATGAATGGGGCCTTTCACACAGTATTCAAGTTGGTCAAACTGGTAAAACAGTAAATCCGAGTTTGTACATCGCAGTCGGTATTTCAGGCGCGATTCAACATCTTGCTGGAATGCGTTCCAGCAAATATATCGTTGCTATAAACAAGGACCCAGATGCACCAATATTTGGAGTTGCAGATTATGGTATTGTTGCAACTTGGGAAGAAGCCCTCCCTGCACTTTCAGCAGCATTGGGAAATCTCTGAGATGATTTGAGTGATGGGCCCGCTAGTGGTCGAACCGACTGCAAAGCATGATTCATCCATCATTTGGATGCATGGTTTAGGAGCTTCTGCAAATGATTTCGTGGACATGCCTCGATACATCAGGAGGCCAAGCACTCGGTGGATATTCCCGAATGCTCCTGTCCGCCCGGTTACTTTGAACAATGGGTTCCCAATGCGTTCTTGGTTTGATATACGATATCTAGGTGGAGGGGAAGTTTCAGGAGATCGAGAATGTCCAATTGAGGCGAAAGAATCAGATGAAATCATACGCGGATTAATCGAGGATGAACATTTACGTGGAATTCCTTATGATCGAATTGTGCTTGTTGGATTTAGCCAAGGTGGTGCCATGTCTCTGTACACTGGATGCAGATATCCTCACCAATTAGCTGGAATGGTTTGCATGTCTGGATATTTGTTATTCAATGAAACACATATGGAAGAAGCGCACGAAGAAAATCGTCAATCCCCGATTTTGGTATGTCATGGTTCTAGAGATGACATGGTACCATTTAGTAGCGGAGAAAAGAGTGTTGAATTTCTTCGTAATAATGGCTGGCCAGTTGACTTTGAAACTTATCCAATGTTCCATGAGGTTTGTTTGGAAGAAATCAGGCGAGTCGGAGATTTCTTTGAATCAATTCTAACTTAATCATATAATAGGTCAAAGGAATCATCAGATGAACTACCTTCAACTTGAACCGTGATGGTATCAGTTGTTGATTCTCGCATAGAATCAGCGACAGTCAATGTGAATGTATGATTGCCAGGGGATAATTTAACTTTAATTTTCACAGTATCTCCAATTTGCTTTGAGGTCCCATCTCTCCAAGACCACTGTGCAATATCATGAGTTCCTGCAATTGAAGCAGAACCATCCAGTAATACAATTGCAGTTCCAGTATCGTCGGCAGAAACGATTTGATCATAACCAGCATCAGCAGTTGGGGCGATATTTTCAACAGCCGAATCATCAGTTAATCCCGCCATCAAATCATCTCCATCAGTTTCTGGCATTTGCGCAAGTTGTTCTATCTCATCATCCAGCATCATCATGAGATCATCATCGATTTGTGGAGCCACCCCCTCGCTGAACATCTCTCTTTCTTCTTCAGTAAGTAGTGCGGCGATATCATCTCCGCCATCAGCATACAAGTCATCATCTGAAGCGGCAGTAATTGTCTTGACTTCACTTCCTTCGTCAAATCCAAGGAGGTCATCATCAATTCCGGCATCATTTGATAACAAATATGGTTCACTATCTGGATCTAGGATTAGAATTCTATTTTCCCTAGTGTAGTCATTTTGGTTGTCTCCTGATATTGCTATACGTGAACCATCTTTCGATGATCGAATTGAGTCAACTAGTCCGGTATGTTCACACCTCCATGATTCTTCACCTCCCCCATCAATGCGATGAAGATGAAACCAAGATGCGATCAAAGTATCATTACCGCACCTTTTGATATCAGATATTGCGTACATTGAGCGCCACAATGGGGTTTTTGACATATTTTGATTCACCTGAATGACTTGCCCATCAAATAGTCCAACTAAAGCTCCTTCTTTCTCTGGAACAATACAAACTGCTCTCGAATCAATTTCCTCAACGGATAGTTTCTCTCCATTTTCGCTCCAATGTTCCAGGGCGATTTGTGGTATATCTCCTTGGGTAAGCCCTAGTGCTTCTCTCGATAGAAGCAGTGATTCATCGTGGAGAATCGAAAAGGAACTGATTGTTTCCCCCACTTCCGATTCACACTTTCTCGACCAAAGAAGATTACCATTATTGTCAAGCATGTGAACTGTGCCTTCATCATCAGCGACAGCAATAGAATTTCCACTATCGGACACACAAAGTAAAATCAATTCACCTGATGAAAATTTCCCTCTCACAATTCCATTCTCAGTGAGAATGTGTAAATTTCTCCCCCCATCTACACAAGCAATAACAGTTCCATCTTCCGATATAGAAAGGTGATCACAACCACCTCCAATTGGATGCGTCCATCGATGCCCACCTAGTCGCTCATGCCCGTGCAAATCACCAGAATGAGTGCCAATGACTATCATTCCATCTTGACTAATTTGAATATGTGTTACAGCATCTTCAACTTGAAATGATTCCAACTCATTACATGAGGCGCCATTTACCTCAATTAGTCTTACAATACCATCGTCACCTGACCATGAAACCCATTCTCCGTCAGGCGATATTGCACATGCTCTCGCAACAACATCACACTCAATTTCAAAAAGTGGGTCAATGACCATCGGCATGATTCTCATCTTTGTCTATGTGGGGTAGGACTTGAGAGTGCCGCCTCTCTATCCTCAATTGAAAATTTGTAATCTCAGTTCATCGATTTCATTTTCACTCCAACCAATTAATGGTTCAAGATGGGCCAAAGGTATTTTCACAAGTTCCTCTTTTCCAACAGTTGTGGGTGCATCATTCAGATTCGCCCCCACGATGCCCCATGGTTCAGGATTGTGTTTTCGCCCGGGCCCAGTCACTAATTTTTTTGCTTCACCTTCTGATTTCAGTGCAGGATCCCAAGATTCTAAATTTTGGGTGCTGCCTGAAACTGCTTGAATGCGACATCCTCTGTGCATAATTAGCCAAGCTGAAATTAAATCCAACTCGGTTTCTAAATGAGCAAGAACTAGACCTTGTACTCCCGAAGGAAGCCCCCCTGGCCCCATAATCCTCTCCCCAAGCAAGTTGGCACGGTCAGGGAAAAGAGCAACACGGAGCTCCCAATCGGGATTCGAAAGGTCAACTTTCAATTGAGGTGCCCGTTCGAGAACTGCTGCTCCAATAGCTCCTGCGAATGTTTGACTGGTCCATTTTCCTTTTTCTCCGTGCCGTTTACAGCGAACAGCAAAAGTAACCCCTTCTTCGATATCCCCATACTCTGCTAGAGCACTTTCAGCAATTTTTTCCGGTTCAGCAACTAC
>JASLKH010000090.1 GCA_030747675.1 Candidatus Thalassarchaeaceae archaeon
CGGAATAGCACTTTTCATGCGGTATGTTATGATGCCACAAATGAATGGCCCTGCTAGTGTACTTTGGTCCCTACCTCTTTTGCTAATATTGATTTTACCGACAATGCATAGAACCATTCTCAAAAAATTTGCTGAGAGATATACATTTGGAAATTGGTTCAGAGGGTCTTTTCTTTACACATTTACATGGCTTGCATTAACATTCGTTCTAGTCAACCCCCCTCTGGCAGACATTGCAGCCCCTGAAATTGCGGGTGATGGCGTTTTACTGGATATAGATAACCCTGAATATTGGCAAACTACTGACGAATGTATTGAGTTAAACGCTACTGAAACTACTGCACAGAGAACAGGTTTTGCTTTTGCTGTCCGTGATAATCAAAATGCTGATGATGTCAACGTCACTGTAGTCCTAATCCAAGGCGAATCTGAAATCCAAAGATGGACTGGTAATGCTGATGACTTGCGCGGTGACTGGGATTTAGTTTCGAGTAATGTTTCTGGTATCGGGTCTAAATCTTATGACGTCCCTATTTTGGTAGAATTTGACCAACCTCTTGAATCAGGAAGTACCTACAGAGTTGTCGTAAATTTAGTTCAAGAAGGTGACCCGTGGATGTTGGATGAAGACGAAACTTGGGAATTCAAAATTGGATTAGTTTGCACAGAAGAGTGACACTTTAACTTGTATTCGTGTGACTGAATCACTTTCAGTTTCAAAGTTACGAGCTCTCTCATCCAAATTGAGGTAATGCGCATGCCTCGCCAGTGGGAATTACAGGTAGGCGAAAATATGCTCAATGAAATTACTGAAAAACGCTTGACAGAAATGATGGAATCACTGGCTTCTCGTGCAATAAGAAGACGGTTTAGCCAAGCCTTAGATTTGCTTTGTTGGACTCCTCTTGCGCCAATGATTAGATCTGCCCGACGTTCACGAGTCCTTGACCAAACCCATCAAATCCGAATGCGTAAAAAAACAGCAGAGATTTGCGCTGAAGTGCGAGAAAATCATGCAGATTTACTTGCTCCTGCTTGGGCTTAATTGCTTGACAAGGACGAGCATATTGATGCTGTTAAAGAGTCGAGTTGGAGTGCTTCGCCACCACCTTCGACTAATCGAAAATCGATTTCAGCCATAGTTTCAGTCAAATCCAATTTCTGTGCTTCGGTCAAAAAATCAGCATCATACAGAGTCCTGTGCAATTGATTCACCAAATCGGTCCCTGCCAACCCAAATGAATCTAAAATTGTCCGTAAACGCCGCCTTGCAGGGTGAAAACCATCCTCTCTACAGGCGAGTAGATATCCATGTAATTCTTCTGGCGGTGCGGTGGCAGTCGTTTCGTAAATCAATGCGCGAGTGACATGTGAATTTAGGCTAGCACTCACTTGCAATGCAGTAATTGCTCGACGCAGGTCTCCAAGGCTGACGTGGACGATTGCCTCACATGCATCTTCGTCTAAATCGACATTTTCAGCAGCAGCAACAGTAGTGATTTGCCTACGCACTTGATCATCAGCGAGTGGTCTAAATCTGAATACTGCACAACGTGATTGGATAGGCTCAATAATTTTCGATGAATAATTACAAGAAAGGATGAATCGACACGTTTCAGCATATTGTTCCATGATGCGACGTAGGGCACCTTGGGCATCTGATGTAAGCGCATCTGCTTCATCTAGAAAAATAACTTTGAAATCAGCACCACCAAGAGTCCTAGTTCTTGCAAATTGCTTGACTTTTGTGCGAATACTCTCCAACTTTCGTTCATCACTTGCATTCATTTCGAGAATATTGTCACTGTAGTTGTCACCAAAGACATCTCGGCAAAGGGCAAGTGCCGCAGTAGTTTTTCCGGTGCCAGGTGGCCCTGCAAAAAGGAGGTGTGGGAAAATTCCATTTTTCCCATAAACAGCCAACCGCTCAACCGTTGCCGCTTGTCCGCGGATATCACCCACAGTACGAGGGCGATGCTTCTCAACCCACATCATTGCCATCTGATTCAGGGTGTCCTTGGCGTGGGTGTCAATGAACCTTCGCTATGGCAAGAATGGTATCAAATATCGTCTGCATTGACCATACGTAGTATGGTCGATGTACCACAACCACTTAACAGCAGGACCACCCCTCAGGGGGTGAGGCGTATGACGAGCGTAGTGACAAATTGGAAATCAGCGAGTGCTTCTTTACTCTTGGTTGGTATGATGTTGTTGAGTACCTGGGTTGGTATTTTTGACATTAATCAGAAGTTGGATGACACCACAAAAATTCAGAGAATTACTGCTAGTGATAGCTTGACTATGGATACACAGACAAATTCTAGTCTTCCATCGAACACATACGGCAGTGCTCAAAACTTGATGATCGGAGATGCTGAATTCACCAGTGCCAAAATCCTAGCCTCCTTTGATTTAACAGGCACAAGCGGCACTCTGCAAACAACTTCTGTTGTAGAATCAGCATCGATTAGCCTCCATTGCCAACGATTTTCCCAATTAGCAGTTGGTGGTACGACCATTTATCCTGCAATGCTATTGGCTAACTATAGTGAGTCAAATGCGAATCATAATGAAAGTGATACAGGAGTTAATTGGAATGTATCGGGTGCTGATGGCTTAGGGGTAGACCGTGATCAGTGGGAGCCAGGAACATCGGTTACAATTAGCTCTAGTGCCACAGTGGAGGTTAATATCACAGCCTTGGTGCAAGATGCATTACGTGATGGGAAAACAAACATGAGCATCATCCTTTCAGCGGTTGGTCAGCCAATTTATTGCTCGTCTAGTGAGCATACAACGACTGCTTTCCGACCATCAGTAGACTTTGTCCATTCAATTGGAATTGCAAATACACAAGGCTCAGTTAACGTAGATGGTCCTCTATCTGGCTCCATTTTGTCCGACGAATCTCAACTTGCGATTCGACCAAATTTACACCCTACTGTGTCTTGGTCCAATATGACAGGAAATGGCCTTGAAATTCAATTCTCAAATGGAAATGACTTCCGAGCTGTATCAGATGGTGATTGGGTGTGGAATTCTTGGGATGACTCAAGTTCGTTCTCAATGAACAATTTTGAATTCGATACTCCAAATTCAAACCTATCTGGAGGATCATGGGTATTCTTCCGCATGCGAACTACAAATGATACGATCCTTGGCCCTTGGTCTTATGGCGGTCATTTCGGTCTCCCTGCATCGATTGGGACAGTTGATTTGAACAATGTTGCTTCGATTGAATTAGGGAATGATTCCATCGGTTTAGGATTTGGAACAGTTCATGATACATGGATGCTTTCAGGAAATTCATCTTACAACGGTGAGCAAGATTTCCGATATCGAGTGGGTCATTCTAATTCCAGTACTGAGCAAAACATGGAAGCTATTTTCAAACTTAATATGGGTACGATCCCACTTCATCAAAATGTGACAATTGAAGATGCCACATTGAATATTCGAAGAACAGGGAGAACTGGTGCCCCAGTGATTTCTGTATGGGTTTTGGATTCATCTGGACATGTGATGTCCGAATTAAATTGGGATAATTCAAGCAATGGCGTTGCTTGGAATGCACAAGAACGTGTTACGGAATTTGGTAATCTTGTGGGTTCAGTCGATGGAAACCAGAGTTATGCAACATTGAGTTGGGATATATCTTCAGTAATACAGAATTACCTGCGCACTAACCAACAAGGAGATATTGATTTCTTAATCACTGGATATGGGCTTGCAGGAGAGGAAATTGAATTTGCATCGGGTGACATTGATGCACCTTCCTACCGCCCACATGTTGATATTGATTATACATGGGGCGATAATAGTGCTACAGCCCTTTCATCTTCGGTGCAGCCCGACGGAAGGGCTGCATGGGATGTTTCGAGTTGGTCCCTAGTGAGTACGTTGACACCCACACTTAGTTGGAATGTGACATACGATCCAGTTTCAAATTCAGCAAATGATGTCATCATCGAATTAATTCCAGGAGGCTCTGGACCCGGAGAGGAAGTAATGCACAGAGTCGACAGCCGAACTAACGGTGGGTTTGATTTGGCGAATGGTGAATTCACAATACCATCAAATTGGGGACTTGGTTATGGAGAATGGTATTCATGGCGCATTCAAAGTGTTGAGAATGATGAACGTAGTAATTGGTATTCAACTAAATTATTGGTATCAAAAGTGAATTCTTCTTCCTTGGGTAATGGGGATCATGAATTGCGACTGAGCCATGGGAATGGTACATTGCCAACTTCACAGCAGTCACCTGAATGTGGCGATACCACTCTCGAAAGTGGGTTGGCATCAAGTACAAATCTTGACAACCAAGATTTGACAGCAAGTTCCACTCAAGTTATTTTGATTGGTTGTAATTTACCCTCTCACCAATTACCCGATGGTATGGCAGTAGTTTCTGCTACACTACGTATGCGTACACACCAATATTCTGGAATTTCAACATTCCCAGTCTCATTAACACTTCACGAAAGCAGCGAGCACAATTGGGATGAATCCGCAGCAACATGGAATACTACTGATGGAGTTACACCATGGAACGGTGTTGGTGCTAGCGGAACAGAGAGAGTAATGGCTCTAGAAAGTGTAGATATTGAATATGATTCTACTTGGTATGAATGGAATGTTACAGGAGCAGTTCAAAGTGCAATGCGTTCTGGTGTTTCAGCAGATTTCATCATGACTTCTACTAGTTCCACCTCTGTTACATTCTATGATCATTCAAATGTAAATCATCCTCCGGAGTTGGTCATAATTTACACAAATGGTTCCAACGCAGCACCAAATGTACCAATCGATATGACTCCAAGTAATGGGGATTGGATTCTCAGTGGTGACTACACCTTCACGGTTGATCAGACTCCAACCTTGTCTTGGAATGAAACAGGAGCTACTGTCGCTAATGGTTGGCAGATTCAAGTTGATGGTGATAGTGGGTTTGGTTCAAACTCCTTGCTTACTTTTTCTTCATGGATTGACACAAGTTCATTCAGCGGTACATCATTCACATTTGCAAATGATTTGAGTGAAGGTGAAGAATTCTACTGGCGCGCTCGTGGAATTTCTGCAACAGGACAAATTGGCTTGTGGTCTGTAGGCACCAGCTTCGTTATTCCTGATTTGGATGTATACCAGATTGATTCAGATACATACAAAGTGAATATGGGCCATGGGGATATTTTGTCTGATGGCAGTATGCCATTGTTTACGGACACCTGGATTTCTTGGGCGCCCTCAAGTTTGAATGATACTCACGCCAGTGATGACACCCTCTTCATTTCCGGAACATCGAGTGCTCTTATCGAGATTCCAATCGATGGAATTGGTGCACTACCATCTCCAGCCAATGCGAAATTGGTAAGTGCGTCCATCAGTTTCCATGTATCTACCAACAACTCGAGCACACCCTCAATCGCCATCTATGAAACCTTACAAGATTGGAATTCTTCATCAACTGGACTTGCTTATGATGGCACAACAAACTGGAGTTCTCTTGGAGGATCAGGAATTCAAGATCGTTCCGAATGGATTGATGTTGTTATTGATCAAGCGGCAAGTGTGAGAATGGTTTTGGACATATCTGAAATCGTTCAAGCAGCCATGACACGTGGCGATGATAGTGTGGGCTTGATGCTCAGTGTCGAGGCAAATTCCAACGACCGAATTGTGTTGGCCAGTACAGAGACACAGTTTGATGCCAATGAACCCGAACTATCTCTGACTTGGCAGAATGGCACCGCTACACCACCGACACAAGCGGCGACCATTGTTTCTCCCGCGAATAGCGATATTCTGTGGGACTTCCCATCAATGTCTGCAGAGGATAACCCTGTATTCACATGGAGTCATCCAGCAGCGTCCAATGTTACCGACTGGCGATTATTCGAATACTACACGAATGATGGCCCTTGGGCCGGCTTAGGAGTCGTCGACAGTCGAGAATGCGGTTCTACCTGTATTTTTGATATGACAAATATGTCGTTGTCCTTCCCATCTGTCTGGCTTGATCAAGATGAAGAATATTCTTGGATTATTCAGCCGATTCAAGATGGAATGTATGGTCCACGTTCATCAGTTGAAGACTTCATTATCCCAAACGACATTGGTGATGCGGTCAACAGTACCGATTACTGGGTTGACTTGTCGAATGGAAATGCACATGCTGGAACTGGAAGTTATGATGTCACACAGGGTGCATACATCGATTCTTGTACTCCAAATACAGCATTTGGTTCCTTCGCGAATTACTTACCCATAGGGTCCTCAAATGGGGGTCCAGGTTGTACCAATGCAGGTCATGAATCCCGCTCTTTACTGAATTTTAACATTTCAAATGTACCAATAATGGATGGTAATCCATGGCAAGTTGCCGAGGCTACTGTGGAATTGTATCGATGGGGTGGTTCATCTAGTTATACAACTAGTATTTCAGTATCAGATACATACTGTGACTGGGTTGAAGCAAGCGTTACTTGGAATGATTGTGCCACCAATAATTCATGGCAAACATCTGGGGCATATGGTGTAAATGATGCAGGTGTGCCTGTATCAGTTACCGATGTCAGTACAACAGGTTGGTATTCTTGGGACGTAACTCCATTGTTACAACAAGCACGAAGTAGTGGTACCGACGTACTGAACCTCCTATTTGCTTCAGAGGATCCAAATTTGATTGCTCGCCATTCATTTATTCATGAAGATGCAACTGGTTCTTATTTATCGTATAGACCAGTGCTGAATATCACTTATCGCGCAGGTTCTCAATCAGTACCATCATCCCCCACTTGGGATTCATCCCTCACCACGAATGGTCCATTCACCTCTTGGGATTCTAGCTCATTACGACCAATACCACTCAATCCCTTGAATTCGGTTTGGACCCACCCCTCAGCCAGCACGATTGATTCTTGGGAGATACAACATGCGTTAGATGAGCGGTTTACGGATTCTTCGAGAATTTACGATTCTAGCGATTCTTCAACATGGCTAAACTCCACCTTTGATATCACGAACTTAACGATGTTGACACCTTCCAGTGAAGCCCAAGGAGATCACTGGAATCATCTACGAATTCGTGCTGTGCGAGATGGTGTTTACAGCAATTGGTCGGCCCCATTCCAAACTCGAGTTCCCGACGAGCAGGGTAGCGATGATGGAGCAGGAAATTATACTGTTACTATGCAAAGAGGTGTAGTGTTCACTGATTCTGGATTATTGCCATCAATGCCAGATACATGGATCGGTTCCAATGCTATTGGGCAAACCCAAAATCATGGCGCTGAAACTACAATTAAAGTTGGAGTGGACCCTGGTTCTTCTGGACATGATGCAGTAGGTTTAGTCTCTATTGATCTAACTGAATATCCATATCCATCGACAATGCTCCCAACATCTGTAACTCTACGAATGTATGTTGCAAGTATCACAGGTACCGGCGCTCATAGTATCTCGATTCATGACTGTGCTTCATTCACAGAGTCGACAACAACATGGGGTAATTTTAACCCAAATACCCAATGTAATGGCACAGCATCATCTTCTATGACCTCTACAAGTACGAATGCAGGGGTTTGGTATGAATGGGACGTTACAGGAATTGCACGTTCTGCTTGGCTTGGAAGTGGCGTCATGTCGATGGCTTTGAAATCATCTTGGGCCGGAACAATTTCCCTTACTTCTGCCGAGGGTTCAACCACATATGCGCCTGAGTTAGAAGTTGAATATGTAGATAATCCAAATAATGCTTCTTCACCAGTTCAGGTGTCTCTTGTTTCTCCTGAACATTTGGAAGTTGTTTACGATGTCAACGGCCAGTACACACTTGGAGTAGATACTAGACCAGCCCTAATCTGGAATGGGTTAAGTGATGCTACAGGATATGTTCTCATCCTGAGTAATGAAAGTGGTTCACAAACGTACCAATCGTGGGATTCAAACAGTAACTCAGGTTTCATCGCTTGTAGTTCGCAACCTGCTTCAACTTGCTCATGGCAACCGACTTTTGACCTTGCAGTTGGGGAAATTTACACATGGTCCATACAGGCATTGAATGGTTCAGTCCCAGGTCCACGTTCAGTGCCCTGGACATTTGGGATTGGTAATCCAGATATTACATATGTTGGAAATCACGTTCACACCATTAAAATTGAAGAAGGTGCAGATGTCGAAGATCTTGGACATGTGCCAATTTGGGACACTCATATCAGTGAAGGTGCACCCAGTACCGCACATGGGTCAGAAAATCTGCTTCAAATTGGAAATGGGTGTGATTCAGGCTCAACTAATCGTTGCTACGGATTATATGAGGTCGATATGGGACTCATGGGCGCACTTGACTTGTTGTCAGTGAACCCACATTCTGCAAGTCTTTCGGTTTATGTTCAAGGGATTGCAGACATTAGTGGTGCGAATTATTTGGATTTGACAGCTTATGCAATAATCAATCCAAATTATGAGGAAAGTGGAGCAACTTGGGATTCAGCAACTACAGGTGTCAATTGGAATCAGTCTGGAATGCAATCTGGAATTGATTACAGTAATCTCCCATTGGATACGGTCCGAGTAATGGGTAGTTTCACTGGTGGTTGGATTACTTTTGATGTTAGTGGGGCAATGACGACAATGAATGGTACAGTCTCAATTCTCATTATTGGAACTCCAAATTCAGGAAATATGCTTCTTGAAGTTCGTTCAAGTGAATGTTCTCTCTTCAATTGCAAACCTAAGTTAGAATTCAATTATACTTCGGTAGATTCAATTTCAATTAGCGGGCCTTCTTCAACAGATGCAGATACAGCTGTTAGTTTCTCAGGAAACTTACTCGATTCGGCCGGCGGAACTTTGGCAGGGGATTTGATCTGGACTTCAAGTAGTGGTTCTATTGATTCAAATGGCTTATTCACGCCTGACCAGACTGGAATTGTGCAAATTACAGCAAGCTTTGGTCAAGTTAGTGTTATGCAAAACATCACAGTTTCTGCAGGAGTCCCCCTCACACTGATTGTGACACCACTTGTGGCTTCTCTGACGACCGATGATGTGTTTGAACTTGGCCAAGTGAAGGTGATTGATGCTAATGGGAATGTTGTGCCTGGTGAAGTAATCACATTAGGGGCAAGTAATGGTACCATTGTGCCCGGTACAACGGTCACCACTCCAGTGTCTGGCGTTAGTTGGGTGCCGTGGACAACAGGGCAACAATTCTTGAATATTTCATGGCAGTCCCAAACAATTTCTATCCCAATTACAGTAACCGTGGGCGTCCCTGATTATTTCGAAATATTCGGTGACAGCACTATAGAAGCGGGTAACTCTTCAACATATGATTTCACAATACATGACTGGCGAGGTAATCAGATGGATCGTTCAAATGCTGGACCAATTACTTGGGGTGCAGTTAATGGAGACATGGATAATTCAACAGGAACATTTACTGGAGATTCTATTGGTGAATGGACTATTTGGGTAGAAGATTCATATTGGCAAATTAGTAGTACATTCATTGTTACAGTGAACTATGGAGATATTGATGATTTAAAGGTAATAGCAATCGGTCCAAATACAATCATTGTTACAAGTACGCCTACAACCTCGAAAGTCGATTTAACTGCAGATGAGAGTGTTACATTCACAACAATTCGAATTGATGTGAAAGGTAATGAAGAGACCGTATTTGTCCCCTTATCCTCATGGTCGAGTAGTGACGAGTTGTCGGTATTTTCGGACAATTCCTCCAACTATCCTATCAAGTGGGATGCATCGAAGCCAGGGTTACAGACGGTAACAGTTTCACTGGAAGGTGTATCGGTAACAATCCCGATGAATGTTGAACATGGAATACCTGTTCGTATTGAAGCAGATGCTGATCAGACTACTCTGGCAAGTGCTGACCCACGTGAAGAAATTGAGTCATATGCCTTTGATGCAGATGAAAATCGTTGGCCGATTTCAGCAGAAGAATGGTCATTTACAAATTCCAATGCTGATCCAGAATGGCTGGAACATAGTCAAGGGACTTACACATTCTTCTATCCAGTGACAGAAGGTACTTGGGAAGTAGAATTACGATACACGGATTCATCAATACCAATGACATTCTATGATTCGATTGAATTCATTGTAGTCCCTGGTGTTTTGAGTTATATCACAGTGGCCGAGGATGCCATTATTACCGCTGATGAAACACATGATTTGGGACCAACTGCTACCGATGAAAATTACAATACATTACCTGTTGATGGATTGTACTGGTATATGTGGGACAATTCCAATTCCCAATCCCGTCCTTCAGCATGCTCCATAAGTCTTGGTTGGGATGACATAACCGATTCAATGCGATCGGACAGTTATGTATGGAACGCCTCATTGGTTGGCACATACACAATTTGTGCAATTGGAGGTAGCGGGAGTGCAGCATTACCGGCAATGTCTGAGGTAGAGGTAGTTCATGGTGAAATCGCATCTGTTTGGCATAGTGCGTATATCGGTTACGAGTACAATGGAGAAGGTGAGTCAGTCCATATCGGAGAAGTTGAGAATATGCAATCCACCTCAATCATAGCGGGCATGAGTCCATTTGTCACACTTTCAGTAATGGATTCGGATGGTAACGTTTTCTTCCCCTGGGATGTAACTTGGACGAGTAACAGTGTCGAACAATTTTCAGAGGGTGATTATTTCATCGTGAATGAGGGAATAGGTTACACATTCCTAGGTACGAAAAATCAGACCTTTGACCTTGAATATAGTGTTGGTGACTGCACGAGTTGTACTGGTATTTGGACTGTGAACATTGCATATGCTGAATTAGCCTCAATCACAGCAGTTGCAAGTGCATCAGGTGTTGTCCCTGGAGACAGTATTTCAGTTGAACAACAAACAACCATTACGATTACCGCAACAGGAGCCGATCAATTTGGAAACCCAGTTCCAATTAGTTTATCCAGCCTTTTCTCAAGTGATGCAGATTCAAATTTGAATGCAGTTACGAGAATTGATGACACCACATATGAGGTATACATGTTGAATGAAGGATCTAATTCAATCACTGTAATGGATGGTGTAGTTAGTGATACAGTGGAAGTGAATGTTGATGGCACAATTGCAGGTTTCTTTGAAGCTAATTCACCATTGTCATGGATTGGCTTGGGTGTAGTCGTATTCTTACTGATAGGCGTTGTTGTTGTTATTGCGGTTATTGTTCGTCGGGCAGGGGACTCAGATGATGAGTACGACGATGACATGGAATATCCAGAAGATGATTACAATGAGATGCCAATTTCAACTCCTGATTCAGAGCCAACCGAGAGTGAACCTGCTGGTGAAAGTGACGATTATAATGCAGAGGATGACCCTAATTACCGGGTGGATGAAGATGGCACAGAATGGTGGGAAGATGATGATGGAACTTGGTGGTACCGAGATTCTGGAATGGAAGATTGGGCCGAGTGGACAGAGTAAGAAAATCTCTCAAATAACCGTCCGCCTATAGGCGGACGGTTCGTCGCTCCCTTCAAGTTCTATGAGTCGTTGCGGTAGAGCATGGCAGTTAGGCGCCACTTCTGCATTGCAAGTGTCCTAGTTGCGCTAATCTTGATTCAAACTTGTATTTCTGCACCGAATCATGTGATGCCCTCTTCAGAAAATTTATCGGATAAAAATGGTCAAAACAATCTTGTTAACAATGGAGATGGAACTTGGACAGTAACCTATGATTCGAGTCAAGATACGACTTTGGATAGTACAAATCCCTCAACAGTGATGTCTCAGGACCCGATTTTGGAGGTTGGCCATTTCAATGCACTTTCTTCCCAACGCACCTCTATTTTAGGCCTAGATTTGTCCAGTGCTGGTTTTTGGACCAATGTTACAATTGTGAATGCATCATTGGACTTGAAGATTGAGTCGATTGTTGATTCTGCAGATATTCACGTTTGGAAGTTGATTAGAGAGAATTGGAATGTAGACGAAGCAACTTGGATTTCAAGAAATTCAAGTTCAACATGGGAATATTCAGGTGGCCTTGGAAATCTCGATAGTGGTGGATTAATGGATCGAAAGTTGATTGATTCATCAGACTCTGTTGTAAGCCTGAATGTCACTAGAGCCCTAAAGATAGGTCAATATCGGCAACTGAATGGTCTGGATCCTCGAGCGGGAGTTTTGCTAACATCTGGTGGCGATGAGTCTGATTCAATGGCAAGGTTTTATTCATACGATGACACTGTTTCTACAAACCGTCCAATTTGGAACATTACCTTTCATTGGACCCCACCAACAATGCTTACCACCCAACCGAGTTGGGTTGATATTTATCCGAAACCAATTGCTTCAGTAGACATTGATGGCCAAATCAATTTTGAGGGAACCATTCGTTCAGAGGCAGCAATGAAAATTTCTGCTGGGCTAGCATGGTCTTCGGATCGTAATACGATTGACTTGAGTGGCCAATTGAGCGTGACTCAGGCAGGGATTACTACGGTAACTGCAAGTTGCATATGGGCATCGGGAGTTCGTGAAGTAGTTGTTTTCCCGGGGACGCCTCTGGACATAGTTGCGCTTCAATCCAATTATTCAATTACTGTTGACGATATTCAAGAAATCCATGTAGTTGGATTGGATCAGTATGGGAATCATGTTTCGGACATTCCAATCTCGTGGTCGGCTTCTTCAGGAATAATTTCAGAAGATGGATTTTACACACCAACATCCATCGGAACACATACAGTTGCTGGCAATTGGGGTGGCCACATTGCTATCGTCAATGTGACAGTTGGAGTTGGATTGGCATCAAACATCATTCTTCCAGAAGGGCTTACTGCAAGGGCAGGAGTTGGCTTTCAAATCACTCCCCAGCTAGAAGATAAACTAGGAAACCCTCTTCCACTAAGTGCCGGTGCTGGTTTGTTTTGGAATGTTGAAAAAGGAAACATCGATGGTTCAGGATATTTCATGGGTCAGGAGATTGGAGTATGGCAAATCAATGTAACAAGTGGAACTGGGGCTAATGGTACAGGTTGGATTACTGTTACCCCGGGATTAATCGATTATCTTGAGATTGTAGGTCCAAACCGAGTTGTAGGTGCGGATGAAGTTGTTCCTTTGGATTTAAGATGGCATGACTTAGTAGGAAACAATGAGTCGGTGGTAATACCTATTTCTAATTGGAGTGCGGGAAATGGTAATTTTAGAATGGGCGACGGCATAGTTGAATGGCTCCCCAATCAAGAAGGCGAATGGGTGATTTCAGTTATCGCAGAAGGCGAGGAAGCCCTAATTTCAGTCACCGTGGAAAATGGAGAAATCGTTCAAGTTTGGATTGACGTAGTGAATGATATTATTACTGCTGATGGCGAAACTGAGTTGATTTTACAGGCAGAAGATAGCAGGGGAAACCGGTGGTCGATTCCAGCACAATGGTCAGTAGTTGAACCAGAAGCATCATCATCTTTAGTTGAAGAATTTGGGATTACACACTTCGTTGGAAAAATTGCAGGTGAATGGACAATTCAAGCTCTACACCAATCACCTGAAGGTACATACAATGTTTCTTCTAAAATCACAGTTTTACCGGGTCGACTTGCTCGAATTGTCATCCCTGGAGATGGAACAAGCATTTCCTGTGACGATGCATTTTCTCTTTCACCAGTTCTAACAGATGCAGATGGAAACAATATAGAAGATGTGACACTTAATTGGACAATTAATGGTGAAAGTTTCACTCAAGAAATTTTGCTTTCAGGAAATATTTGGATGCCAGTAGAAGTTGGTAATTACCTTATTGAAGCTGATGCAGCGGGCCGTTTCGCTCAATCTCGTATTACTGTGTATCAGGGCGAACCATACCAAATAGTGATTGAAAGTAGTCTTGAAGGATTCTCAACAAATAGTGGTGTACCATTCAATTTAACGACGTATGCGGAAGATTTGGACGGAAATAGAGCCCCATGGCCTGTAGAGTGGGAAGTGTCAACAACAGCATTTGAGATACAGGAAACTGCATGGTCGGGGGTTTACGAAGTACGTGGATTAAAAGAAGGTGCATGGGATATTGTTGCATCGAATGGCACAGCATCTGGAACGATTTCAATTGAAGTTATCACAGGTGACCCTGTTGGCTTGCGTGTAGGTCCGCATAGTGGAGGAGGAAATCAGGGAGAATCAATTTCAATGATGGTTGAGTTAGTAGATTATGGTGGTAACTCAATTCCACTTCAACCAGCAAAATTGGAATTTGAAACAAATGCAGGGACTTTCTTGCATGATGAAGGCCCATATTGGAATCTTCAACTTGAAGAAGCAGGGGAAACCCAACTCATTACTATCAGATATCAGAGTTGGGAGACTGAAACATTTGTTGATGTAGAAGCAACTGGCCTTGATCGCTTAACTGAAACAACTTCTGGGCAGATGTTGCTTGGAGGGTTTGCTACAGCAATAGTGGTAATCGGGATTCTCTTTTTCATTGTTCGTAATAGAGAAAATTCGGAAGATTGGGAGGGTGAATATGAGTGGGATGAATTATCCTCTGATGCAAATTCAGATTCAGAATTGGGGGATTCAATCCCTCAGGATAATCCAATATATGCCGGAAATGATCGCATGACCCGACAAGATCGTCGAAGATTAAGCCACCAGAGGAAACAGCAAAGAATACGTGAACTCACTGATGCAACAGAACAATTGCAATCAACAACTACAATTGAAAGTAGTGCACAATCTGCATCGGCAACAGGTGTACTACAAGCAGTAGCAGGCACTGTACAAGGCCAGTCTGGTTGGTACGTAACTTCTCAAGGTGAAAATCAGTACTGGGAAGTTGATTCCACCGGTCGTTGGAATAGGAGGAATTAATGTGTCTAGGCGTATTCTTTGTGCCGTAGTTTTCATTCTCCTTTCATCTTGTTTTGTAATTGAATCAACACAGTCAGAATCAATGGGTCGAAGTTGTTCATCGAATCCACCTTCTGGGACTTCAGTTCACCATATTTCTATTACACCAGGTGGCCCAATTTCTATACCAGCTGATGCAAATTTAGATATGAATGCGGTTGCTTACGATAGCCAAAATAACGAATTAAATGTTCCAATTTCTTGGGATGTTACCAATGGGGTTTTACAAAATTTCGGAGGAGGTTCGGCTCGTTGGTCTCCACAAGTCACTGGCAGTCAAATTGTAACTGCATGTACTGGTGAAATTGAAACTAATTTAGATGTAAATGTAGTCCCCGGCCCTCCTTTGGGGCTAGAGTTGGTTTCTAATTCCAATAATATTACCGCTGATCAATCGATTGAATTAGTTCCATTACTAAATGATCAATTTGGAAATACATGGACCCCCTCAATACCTTTTGCCAACTGGACACTTCCGGCTGGGACATCAATTAATTTGCCAACAGACGGTTCACCCCCCACTCTTACACCAGGTCCCACCGGTTCGATGATTGTCGAAATTTCCTGGGGGCAATGGACTGCATCATCTACATTCAATGTCAGTACCGGGCTTCCAGTGAATTTGATGATTGATCATGATTCAAACACCATATCTTCAGATGATGTGCTTGATTTATGTGCCCATCTAGTTGATCAAAGAGGGAATTCGTGGCCGGTTTTCGCGACATGGACTACATTTGGTGGAAATGCAGACTCATCTTTGTCAAATACTCAAGGTAATTGTATCGTTTTCGATGCAGGCCCAGTTGGTGATTGGACTGTATTTGCAGAAGAGGTGAATGGGATGACCTCAGGTCTTGCAATTTCCGTAAGTGCAGGAAAATTAGCACAGATTAGCCTAGATAATCTTCCTGAAGAGATGAACATTGGAGAACCTTATCCACTCATTGCAGTAGGGTACGATGCCGCAGGAAATGAAGTCACTGTAAGTCAGTGGAATTGGTCTGTAACAAATGGTCCATCTGATGACCCTATTTCAACAGAAGATGGCGAAGCCCATTTTTCCCCCGAAAAATCAGGCCAGCACACAATTCAAGTGATGGCTGCTGGAGTTCCTGCAGCTATTGACGTGGAAGTATATCCTGGTATAACAACATCAATTGCGATTGAAATTTTGGATCAAGACATTTCAGATAGTGGTAAATTGATTACTGGAACAACTATTGAACTTCAAATATATTCAGTTGATTCAAATGGTAATCGAGACCCTGTAAATGTTCTTTTAGAAAACTGGACTGTTCAAAATGGGTATGGTGTCATTGAAAATGCGTCAGCAGGTACTGGGCGTTATACATTCACTGCGGATGGAATTGGATACGTCAGTATTCATACAATGGTTGAAGGGGCAGAAGGTGCTCTTTACCTTGAAATTTTAACTGGTGAATTGGACTCACTTGAAGTATTATTGCCAACAGATGGGTTACAGGGAAGGAATGTAGATTTCACAGTAAAAGGGTTTGATATATCTGGAAATGAAGTTCCGATAACTCACCCCTGTGCGGTTGAAATTATTACAGATGTAGGTAAAGCAACTTGTGATGATAATGGTTGGACACTTGAGTTAGATGAATCAGGAGAACAAGTAGTCTATGCTAGAATTGATTCAGCAGACGGTAGCTCATTCATCGATGTCGAAGAGACATGGTTTGGTTGGGGAAACAATACGCAAGTTATCATCGTGAGTAGCCTAATCCTCGTTGCAATTATCTCAGCGGTCTTAGTATTCTTATTCAAGCATCTTGGAGATCGAATTGAAGAAGAAATTGGGATAATTGAAGATGAAGAGAAGAAAAAATCGGATACTATTGATGCTGAAAATTCGGTTGGTTTGATTTCAGGTTTACCTCCCCCTGCATTCAATTTCCCTCCACCCCCTGATATAAATCCAGTAATATCTCCTGGGTTGGTATCTCCTGTATTTCAACCAACAGGAACATCATCGTTGCCTGCTCCTCCGTTAGTCAGTCAAACAGGTGGCCCTCAGGTTGAAACTCCCACTGACCCATTCTCGCTTTTCATTAATACCCCTGCTGAACCTGAACCGAGCGAAGTTCAACCTCAGCAAGTTGAGTTGCCTCCGCAGTATGATCTGGAAGAACCTCGAAATCAATCTGAACCCTCTCAAGAAATTCAGTCCGTACCAATTCAGGATGACACTTGGGGAGAGATGTCAGGTGATTGGAATGACACATCTGAAACAATAAGTTCAGCAGCAGCAGAATTCGCGCAAATTAGTCATGAAAATCGGCGTGGTGACGGGCCACGAAATACTTCTAGTGTTCCTTTGAGACCACTACCTGGTACTGAAAAAGGGGCTGATGGTTGGTATTTTGATGCAGAAGACCGGCCTACTAACTGGACCCATTCAGAGTCAGGAGGTTGGGTTCAAGAGTAGCGTTCATTTTCATTTGGGAAATCTTCAGATCTCACATCGGAAATATATTGATCAACTGCTCCTGTAATTTCATCATGCAAGTTCAGATATCGTCGGAGGAACCGGGGATTGAATTCATGAGTGATTCCGAGTAGATCGTGAATCACGAGAACTTGCCCATCGACATCTGCGCCAGCACCTATCCCAATTGTGGGGATATTGACCGCTTCCGTAACTCGCCTTGCAAGGTCCGCAGGAATTTTTTCTAATACAATTGAAAAGCAACCTGCTTTTTCTAATAATTTCGCGTCTTCAATTAACTTTTTAGCTTCTTCATCTTCTCGCGCCCGAACTGAATATGTACCGAATTTGTAGATGGATTGAGGAGTAAGTCCAAGATGCCCCATTACAGGAATCCCCGCAGTTAGAATTCTTTCAATCGATTCAACAATTTCTGATCCACCTTCTAACTTGACGGCATGTGCCCCACTTTCCTTCATGATTCGGATTGCACTGCTCAGCGCTTGTTTAGAATCTCCTTGGTATGTTCCAAATGGCATATCGCAGACAATTAATGCTCGATTTACACCTTTCACGACGCATTGAGCGTGGTAAATCATATGTTCAAGTGTGATTGGAACTGTTGTATCATTTCCAGCCATCACGTTGGATGCCGAATCTCCAACTAAAATCACATCAATTCCAGCACCGTCGATAATTTTCGCCATTGAATAATCATATGCAGTGAGCATGGTTATTTTCTCACCAGCTTGTTTCATTGACAAGAGGGTATTTGTCGTAATTTTCTGAGCCTTACCTGCTATCGACATAGTTACCCTCGAGACTCGCGAGTATAGCATCACGCTTCAATCACTCGGAGTCAAAAACAGACCTATTCTTGCTCATCAATTTGCTCTTCGATACCTTCTAAAAATTCATCAACATCGATTACTCCATCGGCATTGGTATCGATCTCGTGAAACATATTGCGGACATGAAAAGAATCGTATTGAGGGGCGATGATACTCATGGCATGCACAAACTCTCCTTCATTTAGACAATCAGGATGTGAGTGTTTGGCAGCAGCGGTGTGAAATACAAGCCAGCGTTTTTCGCGTTCATGCTTGTCGCTATTTGTGAATTCAGTTCGTACGGTTCTCCAAGGTGTGAGTGTGGGATTGGCTCTTGATTTACCGTATGTGTAGTAAATTAGCAAACCCATTATACAACAGGCTGTTGCACCAATGATGGCTTTTGATCCCATCAGATATATCAGGATAAAACCACCGATTATCCCGAACATTTGGACATATGGATACAAAGGTGATTTCCAGTCGGGATTGTACCAAGAATGTGTTTTTGAAGCCCTCCTTAGAACTATAACACACATGTTGATTACGATAAAAATCATAATTTTGAATCCTGAGGCAAGTTTTGCAATATCGTGAACTGGTAGCCATGTAATTGCTGCTGCCATTGCTATCCCAGTGAGCAATATCGAGAGGTGCGGCGTCTGATATTTGGGGTGGACATTTTCCAAAGCCTCTGGAAGGAGGTTATCTCTGGCCATTGCAAATGGGAATCTGGATGATGCCATTATACCGGCAAGAGCCATTGAAGTCATAGTAGTGATTGCCAAAATAGCGGCGATTACACCAATTGTACTCCCGCCTACTTCCTTTGCAAAGATATAGATTGGGTCTTCACTTGCTTTATTTCCATCCATGTATCCAGATGGATCCAAAGTTGCAACCATGACTATTGAAATGCTGACATAAAGCAAGCAACTGATTATCAGGGATATGATAATGCCGTATGGAATATTTCGACTAGGATTTTTGATTTCCCCTCCAACTGCTGCAATTTTAGTTACGCCTGCATAAGCTACGAAAACAAATGCTGAGGTTTGGGCTACTGATTGCCACCCTGAACCAAAGGCTGCTTTTGAAAAAGGGACACCCCAGTCTAGGTCCATAGTGAAAATAGCCCACATACAAAGCATGAAGAGGAAAATAACTGATATTAGAACAATTGGTGTTTGTACTTTTTTGATTCTCTTCAACCCTAAGATGTTGATGCCTACAATCATGGCTAGAAGAATCAGTGCAGCGATTTCGATGTCAATTGAAATACCAAGTATGCTTTCAAGCACCACAAGGTAGGCCTTGAAGCCAATTAGAGCAAAGGCCGATTTGAGCATAAAATTCGCCCATAATCCCAAACCTGCAATGGTTCCAAAGAGTGGGCCAAATGTCCGTTCAACATAAACGTAAGATCCACCTGAAGATGGCATTGCAGTCGCAAGTTCACCCTTTGAAAGTGCCCCTGGAAGTACAATTAGTGCAGCGACAAGATAGGCTAACCAAATCCCAGCAACAGGTGTTGTCCCACCACCCATATCTAACATCGCTAGAGCAGGTAATACGAATAGACCAGAACCAAGCATTGCTGAAAGTGATATGATTACAACAGAAGCCATACCGAGTTTCCGTTCTAAAGTGTCACTCACAAGTTCAATTGGTCTGTATACGAAATTAATTAGACTGGATGGCTTCAGTCTCTTCATCAAAGGTTCGGTATTGATTAAAGCATAAGATACTACGTATCTTATTTTTAGATTAACGTGCTTTCGCGATGACCTTCATTTCGACGGCGATTGGCGTGGGCAATGCTTGTATTGCTAACGTAGTCCTTGTCGCTTGAATTTCTTCGAAATGTTTTGCATAAATTTTGTTATACCCTTCAAAATCACGTTTCATATCAATAAGAAATGTAGTTACATCGATGACATCATTTAGCGATGAACCACTTGCTTCAAGAATCGCCTTGACATTCTGGATGCAAGCTTCTGTTTGAGTTTTGATATCATATTCTAATGGGTTTCCTTTTCCATCTTCAATCGGCCCACCCGGGATTTCATTGGTATTTGGTTGCCTAGGGCCAACTCCGGACAAGTACAGTAAATCTCCTTGACGTCTTGCATGGGGATATGCACCAACTGGAGCAGGTGCTTTGCTTGTATTGATTGTCGGCAATTCATCAGTTTCCACTAAAGGGCCTTCAACCCCACCTGCCGCTTGCATATCTCCCCCCCCAGATTCCAAAACATTTCGATCACCACGATAAACTTCAACATCATCCTCATCGAATTCTTTGTCGCCAATTGATTCTGATGAAGGTGTTAGTTGGATGACAGCGCCACCACTTCCATTTAAGGCAGCATAAGCCAAGACCTCGCCATCGTAGTTGTTGTGTTGCCCCATTGCTGAAGCCATCCACCAAGCAGGTTTGTAGGCGACGACTTTCTGAATTCTAATTTGTCCATGAATGTCTCGTGAAAGTTGACTAATGTCTTCCAAACGACCAGCCCCGAAGAATTCCAATATTTTCTGATTCCATTCCTCATCTTT
>JASLKH010000091.1 GCA_030747675.1 Candidatus Thalassarchaeaceae archaeon
AGGAAACAGTGATTCATGGCATGTCGAAAGAATAATCGAAGGTGATTATGAAATTGATACAAAGTATCACGGTGAAGTCCCCCAGATTATTGAAAAACAACGCACTGGATGGTATTTACTACCACATCCAATTCATGCAAAGGCTAGAAATTTCATTAACATCGCAGTAATGATATTATTGACCTGTCTATTCTACTTGTTCACAACTCCATTACAAACCTCAATTGGAATTCCTACCTTTGGTACCGGTAAAATTCGACTTGGACTTCTCGATTACCCTCTGCTAGCTGTTGTTGTTGTTCCACTTATGCTGATTCCAATAGCACTCAGAATCGCAGCAAATCTAGGGGATTTAAGAAGGCAGAAATTTTTCTTGTTCAATTCGCCGCCTAGGCCTGAAATCAGTGTCGATGAAGTTGAAAGCGGTTCAAATCTGAAAGGGAAAATTGAGTTTCAGGAACCCTGTAATGATTGGAAGAGCATGAAATTATCATGGAGAGTTGGCATTCTGCCACCGGCTAGACACAAAGTTTTCGCAGCATTAAATCTCGACCCATCAGGACAACCACCTCCCGGTTTAACGACTCCATTACCACATCACTGGGAAAAAGGACTGGATGACGGGACCGGTATGGGAGAGGATGCGCCTATGGAGAGGCATGATGTCCCAGGTGGTGTATTTTTGCGACCTATGCGAATCATGAGCACTAGTGAACCCGTACCACTAGAGATTGCGGGTGATGAATTTGAGTTGTCACCACCACCAGGCGAGTGGCCAGGAACTGTATATGGAGGACTTGTTCGAATACACTGGGAGTTGGTGATTAACATCGAAAGGGAAAGTGGTGGACCATTACTCTGGGTCGAGCCACTAACAGTTATTCACAGAAATAATGCAATAGTCAATCAGGATATTTCAATATCCGATGGTCGTACAGAAAGTGATGCATTGTAGATGCAAGGATTCATTTGCCTACCCCTTTGTCACAGTTCATGGAGCGCAAGGCACTCAGTGCTGTTTTCTTAACTCTCATCATGCTTCTATCCGGTTGTTTAGGTTCTGAAGAAACCGAGAAGGAAGTTATTGAAAGCGTTCCAGAACACCAACTAGTTGCAAATTTTTCGCTAGTAACCAGCGGTATTTCTACCGTGGGAGATATATTTTTGGTAGATGGTTTGGCAGAAGTTAGCCCGATTGATACTGAATATTTCATCGAATACGACATTATTACCCCTAGTGGGATAAGACCTGTTGATGCCACATTTACAATAACCGATACTGGAATGAGATTAATCTTAATGCCCGACGAACCAGGTCAATGGAAAATCATGGGTCGACTGATTGTTTCTGGACTTGATGATTCCATAAAGAGCGATGTTGAATTTGAAGTACTTCCTCCAAACGAGGGAGACACAATACTTTCAGTAGATTCAATCATTGAAATGGATTATTCAGCACCCCTCACAATTAGCGGCAAAGTAATCCATTCAAGTCCAACATCTTGCATAGTTGCAGATGGTTCTAATTCTCAATCACCTAATGATGCCGGAGAATTCTATCTCGGACAAGGAGTTGTTGAAGAATCCTACAATGTTACAATCACTGCAACATGTGGAATTTGGACAGAAAGTCAGGACTCAAGAATCGTACGGGTGATACTGTCTACAGGAAATGACATGGATGGTGATGGGATTCCAGATGATTCCGATGCTTGTCCGAATGGGTTTGGCGAAGATGAAGGATGGAATCCTAACCAAGCTACTGATCGAGATGGAGACGGTTGCCATGATTTTGAAGAGGACATCGATGATGATAATGACATGATTCCAGATTTAGATGACCAATGTGATTCAGAAATCGGATGGGTTAGCACTGAAATTAATGACTATGATAGAGATGGTTGCGCTGATTCAAGTGAAGATTTAGATGATGATAATGACGGAATATACGACGAATTCGATTCATGTCCAACCGGCGAAATAGGTTGGGAGTCGAAACCATACACTGATTGGGATGGAGACGGTTGCCGAGATTTGTCTGAAGATAATGATGATGACAATGACCAAATTAATGACAGTCTAGATGACTGTTGGAGAGGTTTGTCGAATTGGGTTAGCAACTCAGAATTCGATTATGATGGTGACGGATGCAACGATTTGGTTGAAGACGAAGATGATGATAATGATGGAGTCAATGATGTAAACCAAACTGGAGTTACCCTAGATGAATGCCCAAGAACTCCTCTAAATGCGCAGGATGTTGACGAGAGGGGTTGTGATGCTACTGAAAGAGATACAGACAGTGATGGAGTCATGGATTCTGATGATGACTGCCCAGGCACACCAATGGGCAATGTGGTTAACTCCGTGGGCTGTGCTGACTTAGACGGAGATGGTGTGTTTTCAAATGTAGATAATTGCGAAAACACTCAATCAAAATGGACACCGGATTCCCAAGGATGTGCAGTCTACCAACTGCCTGTTGCATGGAAAGAAAATGGGCATGGAAATGGTAGAATGGATACTGTTGCTCATTTCTCAGTTCCAACATTGGATGGAACTTGGTCATTCAGAAATGAATGGAATGGAGAAGATGTCTACATTTTCCTATTCAAGTACACTGATTCATCAGGAAATGGAAACAATGCAGACTGGTCAAAGAGCCCGGGCTCAATGATTCGTCAATTACCAGACAACGCTCATCTGTTCTACGGTTCATTCGACAATTCCTACCAAAGTGATGTACAAGGACGGAAAAATGCCGTTCAGAATGCACTCAATGCTGATGAGGAATTGAAATGGCAAGATCGAATTCATTACATCGACCAAGATATGTCCACTGCTAGTGGCGGATTGGGTGATTTGATTAACAATTGGAATTCGCTTTACTATGGAATTGATAGATTCCAGCGTGCACGTGAAATCGGTTCAATTTATGCTTGGACTTCGCAAACAAATGACATTACTCACTGGGCATATGAGGCTAGAATGTACAATTATGAATATCCCACAGAAGTTAGAGAAAGTGACCCTAATGTGCACTCAGTTACTGTTGTTGATGAATTATGGCATAGCGGAGGATGGAGTGGAGGATATACTTCAACTTACGAAAACGTCAGTATCAGTTTACCCAATAATATCTCTTCATACGATACCCTAGAAGTATTCCATGAGCACGCATGTGAAGATAGAAGAAATCGATATGCAAAGTCGGATGGTGGTTACGGAGGTTGCCATGAATGGGATTATCTAGCATACATGAAAATTTGCGACCGTGATAATGCTAGTAAGTGCGGTACAGAATTCATGCGATGGATTACAACTTACGGGAGAGAAGGTAGATGGTTAACCGATATTACTCCTTACCTTTTCATGCTAGAGGAAAACGATTCTCGAACATTCAAGTATCAAGGTGCAAATAAGGGAACTATGACTGTCAAGTTACTATTCTCTGATTGGGACGTGGGTGAGCGAAGTAGTAGTGGTGAGCAAGCATTCACTGGAGGCCAATTTAAGGGCGAATACAATAACGAGTCACAATACAAACGCCAGCACAACTTTACTGCACTTTCTGATTATCATAGCGTGAAGATTGTTTCAACAATCACTGGACATGGCTTCAATCAAGACCAAGCAAATTGTGCTGAATTCTGCGACCACGAACATCACTATTATCTCAATGGAAATACCGCTTACGAATGGCATCCAATCGTCTATGATAGCCAAGGATGTGAGAAGGAAGTTGACAGAGGAGTCGTAGCTAATCAATTTGGTTCTTGGCCATTCGGAAGAGCCGGCTGGTGTGCAGGACAAGATGTAAAACAATGGACATTTGACATAACAGACTGGATAGATAATTCATCTACAAATAATCTGCAATACAAGGGATTATTCAATGGTCAAGAGTATGTGCCTCAAGATACCAATGGTGGAAGCAGAGAAATCAGAGCCAACATATGGTTGGTGTGGTATGATCAGAACTGAGAGGGCGGAGGTGAAGCTAACTCGCTTAGTTTCGTTTTTGGAGAAGGAGTCTCAAGGTGTTCATAACGTGAATTTCTTCTTCTGGGAACAAAACCTGCTCTAACAATCGCGTCTTGCAATTCTAATTCACTCGCTTGGATTTTATTTGTTCCAGATGCAGATACGACATTCTCTTCCATCATTGTTGAGCCTGCATCATCAGCGCCACCTAAAAGTGCCATTTGTGCTATTGATAAGCCCATAGTAGGCCAGGAGGCTTGAATGTGGTCAATATTGTCAAAGAATAATCTTGAAACTGCTACGTGTCTAAGGTATTCGCTAGGACCTGCCCCTAGCTCGAATTTGTTCCTTCCACGATTTCTCTTACCATACGAGTTATTTTCTAACTGAACCGGCCATGCAATAAATGAGGTGAATCCGTTAGAATAATCAGCAAGACTGCTGTCTTGTAATTCTCTTACCCTGCTCATATGCTCAATCCTGTTTTCAATGGTTTCTCCAAAACCAAAAACATTGGTAGCACTAGTGATTAGACCAAGTGATTGAGCTTCTTGCATAACTCTGAGCCAATTGTCTGGTGAACCTTTCTTTGGTGAAACATCATTTCTCACTGATTCAACTAACATCTCAGCACCACCTCCCGGTAGTCCGTGCATTCCAGCACCCTTCAGATGCGTTAGAACTTCTAGAGTTGAGAGATTTGCAACCTCTGCTATTCCTTCGATTTCAATCGGTGAAAAGCAATCTAAATCGATGGTTGGATGCTTTTTTCGTAAAGATTTCAGTAAATCGGTATAGTAATCAATTCCTAAATCTGGATTAACTCCACCCTGCATTAGAATTCTAGTTCCATCAATGCCCTCTAACTCACTAACTCTCTGACTGATCTCGTCGAGTGTCTGTGTATACGTCTCTTCATGCCCGGGTGCCCGATAGAATGAACAAAATTGACAATTGATTGTACAGACGTTCGTGTAGTTGATGTTTCTATCAATAAGATAGGTGACATGCTTGTCACCATTCATATCCACCCGCCTTTGATTAGCTGCATTACGAAGAGCATACAGAGGTGCATCTCTGTAGAGTACAACTGCATCTTCTTGACTCAATCTTGACCTACTAGCCATGTGAGAATCAAGGATTTGACTCCAGGACATACTAACAACTCATGCTGAACCTACTATTGATTCAATATTAGCGATTGTTTTCGGGCAATCCCCTGACAACACATCCGGACCATCTTTGGTAACTAATACATCGTCTTCTATTCGAATTCCAATATTTGCATATCTTTCTGGACATTCTACGTCTGGTCTCCATGCTCCGAAATACAATCCCGGCTCAACAGTGATTACCATCCCTTCTTCGAACAAGCGTGGTTCATCATCAGGGCGATAAATTCCAACGTCGTGAACATCGATACCTAGCCAATGCCCTGTGTTGTGCATGTACCATTTATTCAAGTCGCCATCAGAAGACAGGGCTACGTCAAGTGATTGGTCAATAATTCCCAAATTGATTAGACCCTCTGCCAAAACACGCCTTGCAGCCTTGTGAGGAGCGTCATAAGAATTGCCTACACGACATTCGTCGATTGCTGCAATTTGAGCATCGAGTACAATCTGGTAAATTTCTGCTTGAGCATCACTAAACTTGCCATTTACCGGCCACGAGCGAGTAATATCAGAAGCATATCCTTTGTACTCGCAACCTGCATCGATTAGAATCACTTCACCATCATCACAAGTATCATCATTCACAGTGTAGTGAAGGATAGTTGCATTCTCTCCACTGCCAATAATACATGGGTAGGCTATTCCAGAGGTTTTGCAATATTTGAACAATCCTTCGATAATGCCCTCTAGTTGCCATTCGCCTACACCTGGCTTTGTGTTTGCCATTGCTTGAATATGAGCTTGTGCTGCTATCTTTGCTGAATGACGCATCAAATCTATTTCTGCATTCGACTTACGAAGCCTTAATTCGTTAATCATCATTGAAGGGTCCACAATACTAATCGGTCCGAGGCCAAATTTCTGACGTTCTCTTGAATTAGATTTCATTTCGCTTTCGACTAAATTGTCAACATCGGAATCAACTCCCATTTTGACAAAAATACGTGAAGACTTGACTAGCATAGACGAAAGAATGTCTTGAAGTGACTCATGAGACTCTGCATTATCTACTGGCCAATTTGCTTCAGCACCTTCAACGCCTGGTCTTCGACCTTCCCATATCTCCTTCAGAACATCCTTAGGTTGCACGAATAGAGTTGTTTTCCACTCGCCATCATCATTGGAGGCACAGAAAACTGCGTCTGGATCTTCCCAGCCACACAAATACAACATATCGCTACTAGTACGGAATGGATAGTGAACATCATTTGAACGAATAGACTCATGCGGGGCAGTGATTATTAGTAAATCACTAGGGCGTAACTGAGAGAACAATCGTGACTGACGTGAGCGATATTCATCGTGGCTAATACCCGCAGGTTCTTGCCCGACTGCTCGAAGAGATTCCTCCCACATGTATATGCGGTATATGGACTGATTTTTCATTCCTTTCATGATTAGGAGGATTCTTCGCCTGTCCACATATCATTCTCTGACATCGATTCACGTTCTGAATCCGCAATATTTGTACTCGGCTTTGAATCCCATTTTGGCAAAACTGAGACCTCGTTTTCAGTCATCCTCATTCGACGGAACATCATTATGCTGAAGGCAATTATCCCAAGCAACATTAGAACGGCTGTAATATTGAATTCGCCTGAATCTGATTTTGGTTCAGCCTTGACACTAATCTGAATCTCATGCGTATCCTGTGCGCCGTCATCATCAACTACGACTAATCGCAAATCATATTCCCCAACCTCCAAATCCTTGAGAGTCAGATTTAGTGAGGTTGAGATTAGTTCTTCATCCAAGTACCAGGAGTAGGTTAGAGAATTTCCATCTTCACCTGTTTCAATTGTGGTAGCAACAAGTTCCAGTGCATCATTTTGCAAAAATTGCCACGAAGTTGGATTCGTCACACTACTCCCTTCCATTTGCAAGTCAATTACAGGTGCCACATTAGTGACATAAATTGTAGTGTTAGAGGAAGACATACGGCCAACCCAATCAATAACGTCCAACCTCACTGTATAATTTCCAGATTTACTCAATGCAATGTTGAGTAGTTCATCCGTAGTGTTTGAAGTAGGAACATATGTTACTCCTTCTGGGTCGGTTACATACCAAATTGATTGTAGATTATTGCTCCATACTCCGTCTGTAGAGCCGCTACCGTCAATGACAATCATTTCTCCTTCAAGAGCGGTTTGTGGGCTTATTAGAACCGAATTAGGGTCTGTCTGATCAACGAAAACCACCAATTCAATTTCAGGAGATGTTCTAAGATATACATCTTGCAAATGGTATGTGAATTTCCAAACCCCATCATCGAGTTCCAAAGCTTCTGCGTCTATTGAAAATGTGCCAATGTCGTTTTCCCAACTAACATTGACTTCAGTATCGAAGGTAGTACCATCACATGCACCATTAGGGGCGAGACACCAACTCAGAATTAATTTTGAATCAACAGCCTGAGAATCTGCCAATATCGCTCGTGATGACATAACATACTCGCCATCAACAATGATATTTGTTTCATGGTTAGGAGAAATAACTGGATTATGTGGGCCTTCACCAATGAAAACAATACGATTTAGGAATTCTTTACCCAAACCATCGGTTTGACTAACTTCAAGCCAGCATGTACAATTTTCGCCTTCGACATTAATCGAGATTGACCAAATCCAAAGCCCTTCATCGACCGGGGTAACTGATGTAAAATATTCTCCACTTGCAACAATTGGCCATTCAGTATATGGATTAGTCACATCATACAATACCCAATCTGCGTTCTGTGGTGGCAAAGTGGTTGAACCATTGATTTCTAATGTATCATTTATCCAAATTCCATCACCAAGCGGACTAGTCAATTTCTGACCTACATCAGTAGTGGCAGATGTTGTGTCAGTTATTGAAATAGACATCAATAACAACGAAGTCACGAAAAGAACTGACTTCGGATATTGATTCATCTACTACTCCTCAAACGGATTACACAACTGTCCTTGGCCAGGGAAACTGTTGATGTCACGTGGGTTCGTATCCCACTTGTACTCACAGTAATTTACGTGGCCGTCACCGTCAGTATCCACCATTCTGTCTGCATCATCGAATGGGTCGAAATTGAAGTAATACTCCCAACCAGTAGCCATACCATCATCATCGTGATCTTGGTAATACACTTCAGGCCCATCGTCCCATTCATCGCCATCAGTATCGTTGCGAATTGGATTAGTACCATTGACGAATTCTTCGAAACTGGTGTAGTTTTCTAGGTTATCATAGAACATCTTACCATCGGGAGTATCCGGGTCGATGTGACAGTTGCTAGATTGTGGGTCTTCATAGGAAGGGCAGTACTTGGCAATTAGACCTGTACGGTTCAAACCATCATTGTCTGGGTCTTCCATACCATCATCAATTCCGTCTCCATCTGAATCTTTCAATGCAGGATCCATAACACCACGAGCACCATAGGCGCTGTAGGTTGAATTGTCAACTAAGCCTATGATTAGTGCTTGCTCAGAGTACTTTACTTCCCAACCATCAGGCAGCATATCTCCATCGGTATCATCATCGACAGGGTTAGTATTCCAACGGTCTGGAGCTTCAGCACTGTTAGCCAATGTATCATTGTCAATGTCATATGTGTCATCTTTCAGTGATGCCTCGGAAGGGTCCAATGCCCATCTTCCATAACATCCGTTGCAGAGAGGATTTGCCGGTACGGCGAAGTTTGTTAGATTCATTTCATACACTTCGTACTTCTTCTCTAATATGAATCCACCAAGCCAGTTCTTCCAAATGTACCCACCTTCATCTAGGCCACACTCAATCATTGAGTCACAGCCAGGAGGTAGCCAAAGATCTGTAGCAACCCAAAGTGAATGTGACTTGGAATTGTCCTCGATTGATTCCACTTGCATTTCCCATCCATCAAGCATTCCATCTGAATCTGAATCATTGATTAGTGGGTTGGTTGGATTTTGATATGGCCTAGGAACGAATAGAACCTCATATCCATCGATCAAACCATCATCATCAGTGTCAGAGTCGTTTGCATTAGTTAGGAAGTTGTCCTGACCTAGGATAACCTCTTCACCATCTTCTAATCCATCATTGTCTGTGTCATACATACAAGGGCTTGTGAAATACTCCTCTCCATACCAAGAGAAACCGTTCAGTGCTTCTGCTTGGTCTCCTAGTCCATCACCATCAGTATCTGCATTGGATGCATTGGAGCCTGTACCACACACATCGTTGAATTCTTTGAAATCAGAAAGACCATCTTCATCTGTATCCCACAGACCTGGGTCTGAAGTAACATGAGTATTCTGAACTCCACGGTTAACAACCAGTATTTCCCAACCAATGACTTCAATTCCATCCTTCAATCCATCACCGTCGGTGTCTGGATTCAGCGGATCGGTTGAGCGCCCATCAATGATGCCATCGCCATCTGAATCTCGGGCATTGTATTCCATCAAATTAGTGAACATTTCATCCAATTCAACAATCTCTACCCACACATCCAAACGACTCTCGATAGTATCACCAACTTCGACATTGATTGAGTAAACATAACCATCAACTGGAGCAACTAAAGGTATGACTTGTTGATTTCCACCAGATAGAGTAATTCTAGCCCTTGCAACTGTTTGATTAGCACTAACCCAATCATCGAGTTCAACATCAATAGCAACTACTAGAGCCACATTTTCAAGTTGGTCAAATGTGACTGAACCATCTCCATCGGCATCATATCCGTCTCTGTCTGAATCAATGTCACCATTTGAACCATCACGTGGATCTAATCCGTTGGTTGCTTCCCAGCCATCTGGCATGCCATCCTCATCAGTATCTTCATGCCAAGGGGATGTGAACTTGTCCTCTCCAAATAATAGCGCAACTTGGTATTCTTCGATGTTATTCATTCCATCTTCATCCCAGTCGCCATATCCATCGGAATTGTTAGCAGGGTCGAGAGTTTGTGACGCTGCAGTAGCTCCTGAGCCTGGATGTTCCAATACATTGGAGAAACAGAACTCGTAGCCATCTGGCATGCCATCACCATCAGTATCCCAATCAGAAGGACCGTTTAGGCGACCATCGCCATCCATGTCTTCCTTGAACCATGCAAGTCCATGCTCCAGAGCATCTGATGCGAATGGTGCTTGTCGGTTGACAGGGTCAAGCAAATCTAGTCCACAATTTTGCCCAGTTGCCATCATTACCCAAATGGTTGAGTTTGATATTTCGTGGATGTCATTCAGCATGTCTCCATCTGAATCCGGCTTGGTAGGGTCGGTTCCATATTCTTCTTCTTCAAGGTTGAACAATTCATCATTGTCCGAGTCTAGAACTTGGTCACAGGAATGTTCACCTGCTGCATTTGCTAAGTCATCCCAGTTTGCAACACCGTTTTCTCCATTGAAGTGGTCCTCCAGAGTTTCCTCCATTGCATCGGTCAACTCAACACAATCCCAGTTTCCTGAAAGAGGGTCAAAAAGTGTGTAATTGCCAGCAGGGTGGTTAACTACACGCTTGTAGGTAACTTCCCACTTGTCGTTTAGACCATCGCCATCTGTATCTGCTAGTCGGGGATTGGTACCTTCCTCAACTTCAACCGAATTTATCAGGCCATCACGATCTGGATCTCCCTTAGGACCATCATCTGGGTCAGGCCAGGAATCTTCCTCTTCCTGCTCTTCAGCGCCTTCAGAACTTGCCTCACTAGGATCATTCTCTGCATCGTCGGATTCACCATTGTCAAGCGGATTAAGTCCATTTTCGACTTCCCAGCCATCTTCCATGCCATCTCCGTCGGTATCCGGGTTGCCTGGATCTGTACCGTATTGTAACTCTACTGCGTCTACAAGACCATCGCCATCATTGTCCATAGATTGGCCAGAATTGGAACCCTCACCTATCAAATCATCCTCGGCTGCAGGGTCAAAATCACCGGCGCCTTCACTGGTTTGGAAGAAGCCTGATGCTCCAACGAATAATGATCCGAAAATCAATGTTGATACAATTGCAACGTAAGCCATCTGATTATGTGACATTGTCATATTGATACTCTCCCCAGACTACGCAACTTCACCCACTACAGTCCTACAAATAAACCTTCACGGTGAATGATTTGACCTAAAACTCACCCTTCGGGTGACAAATCGCTCAATTCATACCTAGTCTGTAAGGAGATATATTGGAAACTTTCTTCTGAGCGAATCGCAACTTTAACTGGCCTACCTTCGCACCTAACCCATGCACCAGCTAGTAATCCAACAGTTAAAGAGAGGAGGGGGATCTCTGAAAATTTCAGTTCAATTCCACCATTTGAATCTAATTCCTTGGCAGAAATAGGACTGGACATCCCCATTGGTCCAAAGAAGGAACTACAACTGTCAATCCATCCACTCGCATCAGCAGCTAAGAAAATCTCCTCACCTGCAATGAACAAACGTTTGGCAGCAATAGCGAATGAAAGGAAACCATCACTAATTTTTGGCCATGAACTTCTCTCATCATCACTGGTATTTGCTACTAATCCAGCACAAGATTCCTGCAATCTCTCAAAAATTCCAACAGGAAGTAAATGATGTTTCAAACCATCTATTCTCCAACCTCTTTCAACACCAACATCGTATGGCTCTCCCGAAAGATGACTCTTACCCCTTGGTTTAGAAGCCATAACGGGAAGATTTGTTTCATCTAAAGTCAAAATACAATTCTCTACAGATTTCTCTTCCCACCTCATACGATATCTTTTCGAATTTATCCTCTCGAAGTCTGCTTGTAAAATCCCTGCAAACAATGGCGTCAACCCGTTGCTTGTAAAACTAGGCGGTTTGAGATTTGGCTCACCCCATCCATGCAACCACCATCTTTCTTCAAGAGCTTTGGATATCTTCTTTCTCCGGAAAAGACCGGTGAAATCTAGAGCGCCTGAATTCAATAACCCCTCTTCCTCATCACAGGCAGCATTGGCTAATTTTCTACCCATTGGGGCGTCGATAATTTCTTCGAACATTCGCCACCAGGCTTCCAAGCCATCTGAACGCCACCTATACCAACAATGACCTTGCGCGTCGAGAATAAGACCATCTCTGTAAGAAAAATTCTCCCTCAAGGACAATATTAGCGATGCATCGAGTAGAGAATCTGATTCATCGATTAGAGGCATGTATATCACATTGGATATCCGCTTACATTTTCTTCATTGAAGCAATACCTGATGACTTGGTAATTGGATTTGAATTCACGGACATCATTCTTTACCGATGCTGGGTCTTCATTTTCGATTAACACACGAGCATAAAACCGGGCTACATCTATCATCTCATCTGTACCCATTCCTACACGTGTCAATTCTTGTACTCCAAGCCTCAGACCTGATGGCGTCATTGCTTTGGTATCTCCTGGAAGCATGTTCATGTTAGTGATGATTCCAGCCTTTTCAAGTAAATCGGCTGCTTTAGCACCAGCTCCAGAATCTAATTCACCATGCCGTGTAAGAACTTGATGTGAAGCAGTATAACCACGAGATTCGGCTAAAACATCGAATCCTTCTGCTGCAAGAGACCCGGCAAATGCTTGTGCATTTGCTACAGTATTCTTTGACAATTCTTCACCATATTCAATGAATTCAGATAGTGCTACCACTTTACCAGCAACATGGTGAAGATGGTATGAAGAGCAAGTTCCCGGGAAAACGGCATTGTTCAATTTTCTTTGAAATTTTTCATCTTCAGAAGATGATAATATGAAACCTCCTTGAGGCCCTGGGAATGTTTTGTGTGAAGAACCTGTCATTATATCTGCGCCTTCGTGAAGTGGGTCCTGGAAGCAACCTCCTGCAATTAATCCCAAAACATGTGCTCCATCGTACATTACCTTAGATCCAACTTCATGTGCTGCATCCGCTAATTCTCTAAGAGGAGTAGGGAATAGGAAAACAGATTGCCCGAATAAAGCGATTTTTGGTGCAACCTCACGGATTAGTTTAGCCGAGGCATCAATGTCCGGCTCCATCCTTTCCTCGTCCCACGGATAAGTAGAGAGATTTAGGTCTCTTAGTCCAACTGCACCCATTCTTGCATGAGAAATATGGCCACCGTCAGCTGTTGATACCGCAGTAATATCGTCACCTGGTTTAGCAAGAGCCTTCAATGCTGCAATATTGGAGACTGTCCCACTTGTTGATTGAATGTTAGCAAAAGGAACATTGAACAGTTTTTTTGCCAGATTAATACCTAATTCTTCAATGGTATCAAAATCGCCACAACCTTGGTAGTAGCGCTTGTATGGCAAACCTTCTGCATATCTTCCGTGAAGATCACTTGAAACAATTTTCTGAACCATTGGAGATACGATATTTTCACTCGCAATCATACCTAAACCATCACGATATAATGTACCACTATCCATAACGGCGCCCAATACAGTTTGAGCATGATTCAAATTTTCTGGACTCCCTTTCCAATCCCCTCTGGAACCATCCATACAGGTTCCTTTAGCATTCGGCCTTTGACCCTTTGGAATCCAAGATAGTCAGTATTTTATCAACTGGGTCGCCTTGGCCCACCCTGTCTAGTAGCTCGAGATTGCTTCTCAGAGCGTATTGTATTGTGAGGTATTCCTTTGCGTCCTAAGTTTGTTGACATGATTTCTCGCCGTCCTCTACTGCGACCTAACGGCTTTGCAGCACGCCCTGATTTTCTCTGAATCTGTTGATTACGACCGCGATATGCAACAGGGCCCACTAGCCTTTCCATTGCTGGCACGTCTGAACCTTCCTCCTTAGGACGCTTTAACCACCATCCTGGAGATAAATTCTGCATGCGTGCATCACGTTCCCGCTTCATCGAATTTGCACGGCGCGCCAATTTAGGCCGTACTGACCTTTCACTTTCTTTGGGCACCAAATCAGTCATCCAACCTGGGAATCCAATATCGTAAACCACTCCATTAATCGTTAGCAGCATTCCCGACAAAAGCAAGTGTGTTCCCACTGGTAATTCGCTCCTCTGCAACTTGATTTTATGCCTTCGCATTCGCTTAGAATAAGCAACCATCGCTTTCTGATCTCTATGGCGAATCACCTTATTCTGTTGCTTACTAAAGCGCCTTGCACTCTGATGGATGAAAATCAAACCAAATGCAATACTCATCCCTTCTAGGAGTCCAATTTCACCAGAGGCATAAATTCCTGCAAGTAACCAAATTGGAGTTAAAACTCCCCAATTGAAAACCTGTGAAATTATTCCTGATGTATAGCGAGGTGTCATTTTCTTTTCAACAGCAGCAGCGGCGGCAATCATAACGTTAGCATTGACCGCTTCATCTACTCCACCTTTCACCATCATTGCAGCAATTGGATTAACTGGTGCATCATCAATCCACCTTCGTGAGCGCTTTGTAAGTGCCTTAGTTAGAGCTACTTCTAGCACTTCATCCTCGTCATCACTCTTCGGCCTACCCAAAATATTTGCCAAAGCACGAACTCTTGGATCGAAAGGATCTGTCTCTTCAAGTTCAGTTAGTACGCTTAATGCACTATGCCATTCACCCTTGTCAACTAAACAAAGGGCTGCAGCTATTCTTGGACGAGCCATTAGAGGATTTTCACGCACGAGTCTCAAAGCGATATCCATGGCCTCTTTGTGCATATTTTGAGCACGTAATAATGCAATGTGCGAGAGCCTTGCGCTGATTGAAATATTGTCTTTATGTAGAGCTCCATCAACTGGTTGAGGGCTCCAAGAGCGTAGCATTCTCATCAAATCATTGAGGTGATCAATGCACGGATTGTTTTCCCAATCCCACAAATCATCTTCATCAACCGAACCATTCCAAGGGTCGAACCATTCGCAAATAAATGCGAGAAGTTCTGGCTCATCGTATCCTTCCGGCTGTTGGAGGTTGTGAAGAGCTTCCCTTGCAGCATCAAGTCTGCGACAAGCTATATGCCCAGCCGCAATAATCATTCGCGCCTCATCATTTTCTCCACCAGACTGGGCTAGTAGTTTCTTAGCCTCCTCTATCGCAGATGGCCACAAACCTCGTAGTGCCATCTCAATCATTCTGGCACGACTTTTTGCCAAACGAACAACTGCTTCGTCCTCGCCAATTGAACGCTCTTGGAATCTAATCAACGCATCTAAATCATTGCTTAGAGCCGATTCTTCTACTAGATCAAACATCCAATTTCCACCACCGCTCATGATGGCACCTTCTCTGCGCTGATCCGGATTCAAATCAAACTTTAGATTACGTAACGAGTTGAACTTGGAAATAGATAGCACCCAGGTAAGTAGGAAAATTGTTTGTCCTACGGCGATAAATATCCACGTTACTAACAAACGGTATTCCTCATCGAAACCTATTCCTTCAAACCATTCAATGAAAGGCATAAGACTGCCAAATTCTTTGTAACATACTAAAATCAAAAGTAATGCAGTATACCCACTAAAACCTGCAAATGCGAAGTACAGGACTCTTGCTTGAGCCTTGTCCTCTGAACGAATTTCTCTAGGTGTTGCTAGTAGTACTCCACCTAATCCTCCGAATGATTGACCTCCAAGGAATAGGTTACGAATTAGTTCGAATATGAACGCAAGACCAACGATTGCAATATTCAATGATAGATATGCAGCCAAAATTTCTGGTAAGCTCTTGAGTGCCTCCCATTCTGCAAGTAAGGGGTTTTCTTGAATCTGGAGATAGACTTGGTGACCTAAAATTCCTCCGTAGTTCAAAATTTCTTCAGAATTTGCAGGGTCGTTAATCATCACTAAAGCAACAGTTACTATTCCATTAATCGCTGTTATAGGCATAGTTAGTAAGAACAAAATCAGAATAAATGCAAACGACCTTCCTACAAATCCAAGTTTCTTTGCGTCGATTGGGTTTGGCTTTCCAAGCCAAGTTCGGAATTTACCTACAATCAACATGTTCCAAGATGCACCCATAATTCTGCCATATGCCAAGATTGTAGGGCCCATGAATACCAATCCTGCTATTGCAAATGCAAGTGGTTTTTGTGATTCATCAATTCTAGGTACAAGCAAAAGATATGTTCCAATCGATACTGCAAACAATCCAATAAGCGTCCCTGTCCGTCGGAAAAATAATTTGAAAAATTTGTTCTTAGTTGCTCCAATGCGCTTACCAACTAACTGACCATTGAGAGATTCCCAAGGTGAAATTAATATGGGAATCAGAACAAGTATACCCATTAAGAATAGATTTGGAAGATAGTACACTCCTGAGTCGAAAATTAACTCAGAAATCAGAAGTAAAACTCCTGTCATCGCCATCATGTAAAGTGCGATACCAAAACCAACATTTGGCAATTGGAGTAAACGTTTAACGCCACCCCGGCCCTTGGTTAAACTGTGTACCTCATACAATCCTTCATCAATCTCAAAACCTACTTGTAATCCTGATAACTGAGTTGGTATCATCCACTTCCACAGAATTAGTGCAGTGGCAAAAGCGACCAAAAAAGGAATAGCGTGATTGATTGACAGGTTGGCAGGATTCTCAACCGTTCCTGCGCTTGCTAATGGTATCAAAACCAAGCAAGCAAAACAAGCGAATAGCCACCTCCTCATAGAATACGCCTGTGGGAATGACTTCAAGACATCTTCGCCAGCCTGTGGCGAGTAAGGAATGAATCAATACGGTCAAAAGCCGCATTCAATGTTGATTCATCGGCCAGGTATACTATGCGGATGTGCCCCACTCCTTTTTCTGGAGAAAAACCACTTCCATGAACGACTAATACATGCTCTTCATGCAACAAACTTAGTACAAACTCTTTGTCATTTTTCGACCAATATTTATCTGTCAAACGAGCGAACATGTAGAATGCTCCGCCTGGTGCTTCAACTTCAAGACCCTCAATATTTGCAATCCTATCCAAACACAATTGCCTGCGGCTTTGAACTTTCGATGAATGTTCATCCATCCAATCTCTGTCACCTTCAAGTCCTGCGAGATACCCAAGCTGTGCTGGTGTGCTAGCACACAACCTTGAGCGTAATAATCTCTCAATCCCATCCCGAACATCAATCAATACATTAGTTGGATCATGAATTGCCATGTAGCCAATCCTCCAACCGGGAGCGTAGTAGACTTTCGAGACACCATTCAATGCGAAAACAGGAACTTCATCTGATAATGAAGCGACGGACACATGTTCTCCGCTAAAGTCTAGACCATCGTAAATTTCATCTGCAACTATCATACAATTAGGCCACTTTTTTGCTATGGATAGAAGCTTTTGAATTTCTTTTCGGCCCGCAACATTCCCTGTAGGATTGTTCGGATTAATTAGGACCAATAAACGAACATCTGAATCCATTTTTGATTCAATATCATCTAAATCGATACACCATCCATCATCCGATTTCAGCGCATATTCAATAGTCGTAGCCCCATACATCTGAGGGTATGCCATGTAAGGCGGATAATGCGGACCTGGTGCCAAGACTTTCGAGCCTTCCTCGAGAGTTGCTGCAAAAATAATCTGTAAAGCCTCAGTAACTCCGTGGCAAACATAGACATCATCCACATTACAATTCCAGCCTTTTCTAGTTTCATCTGCAGCAATCGCTGAGCGCAATATAGGAAGACCGTACGATGGTGAGTAACCATTGTTTCCAGAGGCCAACCCATCGCGATATGCTTCAACCATGTGTTGAGGCGTGGGCAATCCAGGATATGCGATTGGGTCACCAATATTCAATTTGATAATTTCATGCCCCTCTGCTTCCAACTTGGTTGCTGGAACGACCACGTCCCTAATCGCATATTCGATTGTAGAAGCACGAGAGGATACTGGTATCACGCTATTCCACCCATCCTGCAAATTTCGTCATATTGTTCCTTAGAAACAGGTTGAACGGATAATCTCTGGCCCCTCTGAACAAGTGGCATTTCATCTAAAGCAGGATTTGCTTTTATGTCGACTAAACTAACCATTTCCATTTCTTGAACTGCTTCAATATCGACCATCATCCATCTAGGGTTATCAGGTGTTGACTTTTCATCGAAATACTTGCTATTAGTGTCCCAAGAGGTGTGATCAGGGTAACCTTCACGGCAAACTCTAGCTAAACCAGCAACATGTGGAGGCTTGGTATTTGAATGATAAAATAACACCATGTCACCCATTTTCATCTTATCGCGCATCATGTTTCTAGCTTGGTAATTTCTTACTCCATCCCAATGAGTTGAACCATCTGCAACCAATTGAGAAAAGGGGTAGACGTCGGGCTCAGACTTCATTAGCCAGTAGTTCACCATGTAGGGGTCGTCTAAGCGACATCCCTTAGATTTCACCATGCATCGCCATGGTCAGGAATTAGGGCGGCATCAACAACGTCAATGTCACCTCTCGCAGCAACACGGCCCAATCCAAGTTTCCTTGCCATCGAACTAGCACCGCCAGTAGAGCCTATTCCCAACTCTTCGAGTAACACGAAAATGGCAGGTAGCAAAATTAGTGCACTTGCTGCTGCAATCCATAGTAGAATAATGATTACCGTAATGAACGGTTTAATTTCTGGAATTGGAATCTGATATGCTGTAACCATTCCCAGCGTGGTTACAGTTGCAGCTTCGAACAATGACATACCCGTACTAACAGTCGACGTACGTATCGCTTCTATCCCACCGCCTAATTCGCGTATACGGTTGGCTATGTGTATTGAGAAATCAACACCTACTCCAACAAGAATTGAGCCAATCATAACTGTGACCAGAGATAATGAAACATCCATTTGCCACATTACAAGCCATTGTAAGGCAACCGTGGCGATAACAGGAGCAGTGGTCCAAAACGAAAATCTGATGTCCTTAAACACAATTGCTAATGTCATCAAGGTAAGTGCTACTGCGAAACCTAGTGATGACCATTGGCTTCCGACTATGAGTTCGTTAACAGCTATTGCTGTTGCTGCAACTCCGGTTAAATCGCCAGCATATATGTCTCCTTCATAGTCACGTGATGTGTATTCATTAACTTGAGCAACTGCTTCAGAAGTCTCAGCAACTGGTACGAATGGCATGTCAACATAGATCAAGTTTCTACTATAATCATCTGAAATAAATAGACCCCTTGTTTCATCTGTTAGGCTTGAATAAAACACATCTAGAAGGAAACCTTCTGCTCGAGGATTGTTAGTGCCATTAGCACGTGGCGAAGTTAGAATCTCCCAGAAAGTGACATCTTCGTTATATTGACGGTTAAGATATGGTTCTAAGGCATCTTTCAAGTCGTCTGGAACAAGTGGATTATCGGTTAAATTCCAAAGTGGTGTTCCGCTAATATTTGCTCCCAAACCAACAGATTTCATCAAGAAGACTATGCTTACTGCGTTAGTTTGTTCAATAGTGTTGAGCTTATCTTCTAGCGCTGATAATCCCAATAGTTTCTCAACCGGCTCACCCTCGGTTGGGTCTGCATCTCCTGAAATATCACCCTCAATGAGTATCATCCCAACTTGGCCTGCGTTGAAGTCTTGTGAATATTGTTTCATAGTTACAACAGATGCTTCATCTTCTGGAGCCATACCTAACAAGTCGATGTTCTCCTCAACATTTTCCTGACCCCAAAACCCTGAAATGAAAATCATAACCATGAAAACTGCAATCACACCTTTGGACCATTTAATCGGAACTTGAACGACCTTCTCAAAGACAGGTAGTGGCGGGTGTTTGGGCTTTCGCAGATCGAGAAGTAATGTCAGATTAGGCACCATCGCCATAGTCAATAAGTAAACAATTACAATACCGCCGGAAAGTGCTATTCCTACTGTCTCAATTGGTTTCATTGGCGTGAAGGTTAGGGAAATGAAACCGATAACTGTAGTTACTGCTGAAAGAAATACTGCCCTACCTGTTGATGATAGCGACTGCCGTATTTTCTCATCTTTAGTACCAGTTTCTTCTGCATATCGATTAGTGATGTGCAACCCATATGATACGCCCAACGCCAATAAAATTGGACCGACTATAATTACAGTCATAGTAACTTCATATCCAGTATAACCCATTATCCCTAATGTCCAAAATACAGAACACAGAGTTGGGAGACCGGCTATCACTACTACTTTGAAACCTTGAACCGGCCTCCATGAACCAGTTTGTAATACATCGGAGTGGAATACAAACAATCCCAGTGCAACCAAAACAATCGCCAGCGGGAAAATCTGCCAAAATAGTTTGAAAGAGAATTCTGTCACCGCATTAGTAATTGGAACAGGCCCTGTTAATGTCATCGAGATTCCTAAATCCTCCCAATCACACAAATCAGCACCGATTGGCTCACCGTTTTGATCGTACTCACATGGACGCTTTTCTTTGGAGATGTTATCCAGTATTTCTTGTGTCTTATCTATTACTTCCTTTGCAGTCTTAGTTTCGTCAACAGCAATAATAATTACTGCTTTGTCTAGAAGACCGTCTCCATCAGTATCTCTAGACATTTTATCTAATCCGGGCGAAGGCGAACCATCGTCTTCGTACATTTCATCCACTATAGTGTCGATTGTTGTTTGAGAAGGAATACTGTAATTGCCCCAAATAGGATCGCCGATATCCAAGACGTCCTTTACTAATTCTCCAGCAGCATGTCCAATACAATTTTCATCACCAGGGGGGCAAATTTCTGCCACTAGTTCGTCAACGAACGCATCTTGGATACGAGGTAAACTCGAGTTTACTTCCTTGACTACCGTCGATAGTGAAAGAGCATAAATTACGTCATCTGTCGGGTCAGATAGCCTTGGATTTAGTTTGGTCTCTACATAAGACATCTCTTGCAATATTCTTCTATCATCGATTGGTTTCTCGGGAGAGTCGATGTAAATAATCATCACATTAGTAGACCAATTCTTCTCTACCTCTTTTATGCTCTCTAGAACCGGAGAACCTTCTGGCAGATAAACGTCTAAATCGCCATTTACATTCAATGATGGTTCATCACCTGGTTTGATGGAAGTTCCGTCGACGAAACCAGAATGGTAAGCAAAGAAGACTGATGCCATCAGACAGACAACTACCATGAAAATTGGAAATTTGGTCAAAATTCCAGTCGCACCATGTTTTTGCCATTCGCGTTGAAGTGATTTGGGAGCATCTAAAACAGCATCAAGAGTTTTTCTAGCATTCCAATCCTTGACGCTTCCACGAAGCTTTTCTTGGCCGTGCCCAAAGATTCGCGACAGTTTATCCTGCAACGATGAAGGGTCATCTTTCGGCCCTGACTCATCTTCGGACATATTGCCCCCCTAGTACCCCGTCACGCTTAGACCATTTGAAAGCATACCCATCATGGTCATCCAATCACTTCAAAAGTAAGACCCATCAGCACCAAACGGACCTGTGAGGATAACGCACGCAGGGCCGGTGAGCAATATGCCATCTCCTAAACTAAACGACAAAAGATGGTCAATCGACCTAGAAAAGAGAATACAAGAGGAACATTATGCAGATGAGGCTGCATATTCCAAGCGATATGGCTTCAATCCAGAATCTGGCAAGGAGATATTCGTAATCGACACACCACCACCATATCCGAGCGGAACTTGGCATATTGGAGCTGTAGCACAGTACAGTATGATCGATGTTATCGCACGTTCGCAGAGACTGCTAGGAAAGGAAGTTAAATTTCCGTGGGGAGTTGACAGAAATGGTATCAATGTTGAATTCACAGTGGAAAAGAATACTGGAAGGAAAATGAAAACTTATGACCGAGCTGAATTCCTCAAATTATGTGAAGAAACTATCGAAGAATTCACTCAATCCATGCGAAACACTGCACGGCGAGTTGGACTTTCAATGGATTTTGCAAATGAATACCTCACAGATGCACCAAATTACCGAATGGTAACTCAAACCATTTTCACAGAACTGTTCAAGAGAGGTGCAATAGTTGAGGATTTACGGCCAAATATCTACGACCCTGTTGAAGGCACAACTATTGCAGATGCAGAAGTTGAAAGATTGCAAAGAAGAACCAAGCTCGTAGATGTGAAATGGCAAACTGAAAATGGTGAAGAGCTAATTATCTCTACAACGAGGCCTGAACTCATTTGTGCTTGTGGAATAGTAGTTGTTCATCCCGATGATGAGCGATATAAGCACTTGATCGGTAAGAAAGCAATGCTTCCTCTGCCGGTTGAAGGAAGGGATATCAGTGTTGAAATTTCTACCCATCCATCGGTCAAGAGTGAATTTGGTTCTGGAATTCTAATGGTATGTTCTTTCGGTGACCAAAACGACGTTGCTGTATTCCGTGAATTAGGATTAACACCCTTCCAAGCGATTGATTTAGACGGATGCATGACTAGTATTGCCGGACCATTCGCAGGAATGAAGGTAGCAGAAGCAAGAAAATCCGTAATTGAGCATCTTGAAAATGAAGGAAAGATTCACCAAATTGTTGAGAAAGAGCAGGAGGTTCCTGTCTCCGAAAGAGGCAAAAATCCAGTAGAAATTATTCTTTTGAAAGAATGGTATGTTAGACAAACTCACATTCAGGACAGAATTACAGAGTTGGCTGAAGAGATTGACTTCCACCCACCTAGAAACAAACAATTCCTCCTCGATTGGATGGAGAACATATCTATCGATTGGCCAATCAGTCGAAGACGATGGTATCACACGGAAATACCAATTTGGTATGCAGATGAAGGAACTAAGGTAATTTGTGCACCATCAGGTGTTTATGTTCAACCATGGTGCCAATCTCCACCGGATAACAGCGAAGTTCTTGACAGAGAAACTAGGGAAGTTCTCGGACTGTATGGTGAAATGAAAAGTGACTTGGGAGAAATTGTAGGTGAAGAAAAGGTATTCGATACTTGGATGGACTCCAGCAATTCAAATCTCTTTGTCTCAGGGTATCTAAACGAAATGGATACTTTCGAGAAAGCATTCCCAACAGCAATCCGGCCTCAAGGCAAAGAAATTGTTAGAACTTGGTTATACTACACTCTTCTAAAGAGTGCTTTATTACTTGACAAGCCTGGATTTAAACACGTTTGGATTGACGGTCTTGGAATGGATCCATGGGGCAGGAAAATGTCCAAGTCATTAGGAAATGGAATCGATGCTGATAGCGTTCTCGAATGTGGCGCAGGCGGTAGAACCGGCTCATGGCGTGTCAAAGGTCCAGAAAAGAGTGTTCAGTTGAAAGCAAACAAAATCGGTTCAGAGTGTTTTAGATTATGGAAAGCATGTGATGCACAAGTCGGTGATGACTTCCACATTAACCCTGAAGAAATTGAAGCAAAATATTTCGGGGTCCTTACCAAATTGTTCAATGTTGCAAGATTTGCTAGTCAATTCGATGTACCTAAGGACTTGGAGACAACTCCAGACAAACTCTCTGTAGAAGACCGCTGGATTTTATCAGAATTTGCTGAGACTATGAATAAAGTTGAGAAAGCATGGACTAACCTTGACATTTACACCGCAACACAGGGATTGAAAACATTCGGGACCGGCATTCTACCTAGCCACTGGTTGGAGATGTCGAAGTCGAGACTGTATGACGGTGACACGAATGCAGCTTGGACAATTCATCGAATTGTACGTGACTTGATGTCAGCATTATCGCCAGTGTGTCCTTTCTTCACCCATCATATATCGAGCACATTGTATGAACAGAGTGCTGTTGATGCAAGAGAATTTCCGTCTAGAACTCCTGAAGACGAAGAACTTAGGAAATTGACTAATACAATTGAGGATTTCAATGGTTCCACTTGGAAACAAAAGAAAGACTCAGGATTATCTCTAAATGCACCGATTTCTGGAATAGAGATTCCAGAACAATTGAACGAATTCAAGATGATTTTAACTCAAATGCACAAACTGGAGTAATTACTCATCCACATCAAGAGTAGATTGCCTTGATAGTGGCATTTCCAAATTTCCAAGACGGAAACCAACCAATCTTACTGGCCTGTCAAACTCAATGTTCTCTGCAAATAATCCATGCGCCAAGCGCATGAATACAGTTTCATCATCCATTGCAACTGGGATGGAACGGCCATGTGTATGAGTTTCGAACCCTTGGTAACGAATTTTTACTTCTCCCAGACGACCTGCAACACCCATTTCTTTTGCTCGTTTGATAACTTTACTTACCAATACTGACAATTGTGATAATACACTCTCGCTATCTGTTTGGTCGAACTCAAAGGTGTGTTCTTTCCCAACTGATTTTCTACTACGCAATGGACTGACATCATTACTAGTTTCTCCTTCTAGTACTCTTATTATCCATGATGCGAATCGTTCCGAAGTGAATCTTGCCAAGGCGATTTCACCATATTCCGCTGCTTCAAACATTGTATTTATTCCCCATTCTGCTAATCTTGTTGCTGTTTTAGGCCCAATTCCAGGAACCTCACGAACTGAACGGCCATTGAAAAAATCTTCAATTTGATCGGGAAGTGTTCTATGAATACCTGCTGGTTTGTATTCCTCACTCCCCATCTTTGCTAGAATCCGAGTTGGACCTATTCCGAACGAAGTGGATAATCCCAATTCGTCCAAGATCTTTGTTTGCAAATTTCTTGCAAATGCTAACGCTTTATCCCAATCTCCTTCACAGAATTCAGTAATATCAAGGTAAGCTTCATCGATGCTTGCTTGCTCGAACTTGTCGGCATTTTGAGATAGAATAGACATTACCTTTCTACTTGCACGTGAATACAATCCTCTGGTTGATTTCAGGTAATGACCAGGACCATGCGGGGGTCCAGGGCATCTTCTCCATGCTTCTCCAATTGGCATTGCTGAACGGATCCCATATTTCCTTGCAGCATAATTACACGTAGATACAATTCCTCTTCCTTTCCCTTCTTTTGGGTCTGAACCAAGTATCAATGGAATTTCCGGATCCAAATTGTGGTGCAAAGTTTCTACCGCTGCGAAAAAGGCATCCAAGTCACAATGGATTAGTATCCTCGATGCCATGTATTGAATAGAATGTCGGAGGTTTTTGAATAACGCGAAACCCATGCTTTGATGAAGAAGTATTGTCTAAGGATGTACATGGGCAGAGTCCAGTCAATACTTACTATTGCGGTAGGGGTACTATTGCTGGCATCACTCATCGGTTATTCCGGGGAAGAATTAATCCCCGATGTCCCAAAACCTGATGCTGGACTTTGTGGAGTAACGAAAGAAGCATTTGACACTGTCCCAGGTGCTAGTGCCTTGCTAGATATCGAAGTTGAAGTCACGTGGGATGACAAAACCGTATGGATTGGAATTATCTCCGTAGAAGATTACAATTCACTAGCAAAACTAGGAGGCAATTCGGATGGTGAAATCGTATCCTGTGATTCAAAAATAGATTTCATTGCAGGTGGCCCAACATCGGCTTCAGATTCCATGTTCGAATGGACACCGGATGGAGAGGATTTCCACATAATGATAGGCTCATTAGAAGATGCTGATGAAGAGGAAGATGACGACGATGATGATCCTTGGCCATTCAACGGCCAAGTTAGTTCTAAATCATTCATTGATGAATTCAATGTGAATGTGGATTATGATGTATCTGGGGGCTGGTTAGCAATAGTGATTTTGTTTGCAATTGAAATTACCCTAGTTTACTTTGCAGTTCTCGATAAGGCTTAACTAAGAAATTTAGAGTTAACCAATGTTGAAGGCTTCTGACCTTTCAACGCAATGATCACTTCGTGTGCAATATCAATTCCAACTCTATGTTGTGCCTCTAATGTTGCTGCTCCGATATGAGGGGTCCCGTGGAAATTTTCATGTTGAATTAGTGGAGAATTTTTAGGGACAGGTTCGATTTCAAACACATCCAAAGCTGCACTAGCAATTGTACCGTTTTCCAATGCAGACAATAGTGCATCCTCATCTACAATACCGCCGCGTGCACAATTTACAATGTGATTGCCACAATTGATCCCACCTTTTTTACCGGGCATCATTTTCATGCGCTTCTCATTTACCAAATGATGTGTTTCTTCAGTGAGATTACAATGAACAGAAATGTGGGTACAGGTCTTGAATAGGGAGTCTACTTTTTTGTGTAAATATGCACCTTGGGCTTTGGCTACCTTTGGAGGCAAGTATGGGTCATAAGTATGAATTTCCATGCCAAGAGAGGTGGCTACTTTTGCAACGCCTTGAGCAATCCTTCCAAATCCAATCAGACCCAAGCACTTTCCGGAAAGTTCTGTTCCCTTCATTGCTTTCTTTTCCCACTTATTTTGCCTCATACTTCTGTCGGATTTTAGGATATGCCGCACAGATGCCAAAAGATGACCAATGGTTAACTCGACTACTGACTGGGTTGAAGCATTAGGAGCATTAACCACCATGATTCCCACTGAACCTGCTGCTTCGAGGTCGATATTATCAACACCTACTCCGGCCCGACCAATGACAGAAAGTCCTTGACTGACCTCGATTACATCTGCTGTCAACTTCGTCGCACTGCGAACAATAATTGCATCAAAACCCTCTAGTGCGCCAGATAACAAATCTGATTTTCCTATGGACCCCAGTACTACTTCATGGCCAGCTTTTTCTAAGACCGCTACAGCAGCCGGCGCCATACCGTCCGTCACAGCAATTCGTGCCATTATCGGCAGTTCAGACGGAGTCCCTCCATGAACATTCTTGAGGGGTAGGCCTACACGGTGTAATATGGCCTCAACTCTCGACATCGGGAATTTGTTGTGGGCTATCGGAATTTTGGCGCTTCCAGTTCTGCTTGCTTTGCCGGCAAAATTACTCTACCAAACCGTGATTTTAGGAGTAGGGCCTGCTGAGAGAAATTACAGATCAACAGTACAGAAAATTCTTGATTCTGGAATGCAAGTTGAACATTTTCGTGAAGTCCTAGACGATGAGTCGAGAAGATTGGGAATCAAGGCTAGTAAAGCCAAACTGAATGAAACAGATATGTTGTATCCGCTTACAATTACTCACTTCTTGTTAGTTCCAATGATATTCATTCTACCTGTCGTAGCAATCGCCACCCTACCAATCATCATTCTTGGAATCCCAGTTCTATACCTGTTGGAAGTATTGTTGATTCGTAGAAAATTATTGATTAATGCAATCAAATTGCTTGAAACTTGGTTTGGAAAACAAATTATTCAC
>JASLKH010000092.1 GCA_030747675.1 Candidatus Thalassarchaeaceae archaeon
AGCTTAGTTGAGTTAGGACTCGTCTATGACGTCCGAATTGAAGAAGGTGAAGAAGGTGTACACGCTGAGGTTGATTTAACTCTAACATCGCCAGGCTGCCCTGTAGCACCTGAAATAATGGCTTCAGTACATCGAGCAGCACTTACCACCGAAGGAGTGGATACTGTTCATGTTAATCTGGTTTGGACACCACGATGGGAGCCAAAAATACACGCTAGTGAAGATGCTCTGATGGATATGGGGATATTCTAAACTATATTTACCGGAAATGAGAACTCAAAGACTACTGTTGCATCTCGGTCGCTCGCACAGTGTTTGACATCAGCATGGCAATGGTCATCGGGCCAACTCCACCTGGAACCGGTGAAAGCGCACCGGCTACTTCACCAACATCAGGGTGAACATCCCCTGTCAAATGGTAGCCCTTCTCCGAATCATCATCGACACGATTGACGCCCACATCAATCACGGTGGCACCTGGCTTGACCCAGTCGGCCTGGACCATGTTTGAACGGCCCACTGCAGCAATAATCACGTCCGCCTCTCGGCACAATGCAGCCATGTCTGAGGTTCGTGAATGCGCAATGGTTACTGTGGCATCTGCACCCTTCTGTGCGAGCAAGAGTGATTGCGGCATACCAACGATTCGACTGCGTCCAATCACTACAGCATGCTTGCCGCTCAAATCGATATCAGCCCAGTCCAACATTTGCATGACGCCAGCAGGTGTGCATGGGAGAAGACCACTGGCATCTCCTTGAACCAGGCGCCCGAGGTTCTGTGCATGGAACCCATCTACGTCCTTGACTGGGTCTATTAGATCGGTAATGGCGATTTCATCCATACCGGATGGAAGTGGAGATTGGACGAGGATTCCGTTAATACTAGAATCTGCATTTAAACTCTGAACAGTCGATACTACCTCAGAAAAATCTGCATTTTCATCTATATCTATACGTGTGCTTTGTATGCCCAAACGTGCGCATGCACGCTCTTTGGCGCCCACATATACATGTGATGCAGGATCGTTACCCACAATCACGACCGCCAAGTGGGGTGGAGAAGAAAGAGAAGCAATGCGTTCAGCCAATGCCGCTTCCACTGCAGCACCGCACGCATTGCCATCAATTCGGGTTGCGCCCATGTTTAGCCGGGGGCGCATCCCCCACTTGAGCCTTCGTTGACTTCAAGAAGGAAAGGTTACTCGCGTAGGCTGCGCCAACATAGCTTAGCTGGTAGAGCGGCTGATTTGTAATCAGCAGGCCGGGAGTTCAAATCTCTCTGTTGGCTCCAAAATACACCAAAATAGGCACCACTAGACATGCAAATGAATAAATCTGACTAGTGCTAACGTAAAGTGAGAGATATGTCGGAAGTTCCCAACTTAGCGGAAATTTCTGAAGATTACCACAACTGGACTTTGGAAGATATTGAGGATGCGATGATTCCACAACATGCACGTGAAAAAGGTGGCAGAGATACCATTTTCGCTTGGCTTGCGAAATATCAAGTCGCTAAATCCTCAGGACAAGATGCAATTAACGGAACGGTGGGTAGTTTGTTAGAAGATGATGGTAATTTAGCCGTCAACCCCGTTGTATCTTCGACTTTGCGTGAGCAGGCTGATTTGGAACTATCTGCTTATGCACCACTACCTGGTTTACCTCATTTCAGAACATTAGTGCCTGAATTGGCCTTTGGAGATGGTCTTCCAGTAATGCTCCATCATGGAATACATCTTGAATCAATCAGTACACCTGGTGGAACCGGGGCTCTATACCTGTCAGCAAGAAATCTGCTAAAACCTGGCACGACTCTCCTCTTACGTGATCGGCATTGGGGCCCCTACCAAACCATCATCAAGGAGTGTGGTCTTGAAGTAGCCACATGGCCATTAATGCCCTCATCAGGCGACGGGCAAATTGATGTCGAGGCACTTGACGGTGTACTCAACCAGTTAGTTCAAGAACAAAATCAAGTTCTGGCTTGGTTAAATGATCCTGCCCACAACCCAACTGGTATGTCCCTTACATCCGAAAGTAGGATGTTGGTGCTTGAAAGGTTCGCAAGTATTGCAGAAAAAAATCCATCAAAAGGAATAACCCTATTCGTCGATGGGGCTTATGCTGCCTACGCAAAGAATCACCATGGTTGGGGAGATACTCTTGCATTATTTTCCTCAGAAGTAATGTGGCCACCAAATTTGTTGCTTTGCTATGGTTTCTCTGCATCCAAGAGTCATACATTGTACGGACAACGGTGTGGTGCCCTAATCATGATTCATCCTAACAAGGAATTTCTTGAGAGGATGCTGGAAGTAATGTTGCATACCGGGAGAGGGACATGGTCGGGGGCAGCTCGTCTCCCACAAGCAACCGTTCATTCAATTCATTCTGATGTCGACAAATATGTGGATTGGCTCCATGAGAGAGATCGATTACAACAAATGCTTGAAACGAGGCGAGATATCTTTAATTCACGTTGCGTCAAAGAAAATGTTCCAATCCTACCTAGTCATGACGGGTACTTTGCATTCCTTCCACATGAAAATCCAGAGCCAATAGCAGAAGCCGCATCGACAAGAGGGTTGTATGTGGTCCCCCTGAAAGGAGGAATACGTATTGGGTTGTGTTCTATACCAACTTCGCAAGTTGACCGTGCAGCCGGTATTCTAGCTGATGCATGGCGTACCAATTGCTGAATTGCATCAATATGCAAACCATAAGAGGATTCAAAGCCCTGTTTGATTTACCGCAACTGTGCAACCAGACCCTTACTCACCCCCTTCTTCAACTGTCATTGTCGGACAGCCATCAACAATACCTGTTGTGATGCAGAATCAATTAGGGCAAGTCGTTTATGTCCAACAACGAGGAACAGGGGCACAAATAATTGGGGTTCTTGTCATTATTTGGGGATTGTTGCTTGCATTGGGTGGAGTCATTAGCCTCTTTGGTGGTGAAATGTTAGCAAATTTAGCAGATGATGGGAGTGATGCTCCTAAAGAATACTACTTGATGAGTGGTGGAGTGGGTATCATATCCGGTTTAGCAACCATTTTAGCTGGATTTTGGTTGTACAATTACCAAAGACGAGGTGTGAGTTTAGCATGGCTAGTAATTGGTATCTCATTTTTGATTAATACTGCACTTTCTACCATGATTGACTACGATAGTTCAGCAGATCTTAATTCAAGGACAATGATGATGTTGACTGCTGTTTGCGGAGGGATTTGCTCAGGGTTATGCGGACTAATCGTAGCGATTCCGATAATGTCCTCAAATCATGGACTAGATAGTAGCCGATTATTCGGATAGTTGTGGTAAACATGAAACACATCAGAACCAACCTCTTCATTGCCGCTTGGGTATTGATTCTGTTTTCAATCGCAATAACTGCTGGACTTCCAGGTACATCCGGAATTTTGATTGCTGCACCTTCGGGACTGATAGGAGGTGGTATGCTCATATGGGCTATTGGAATGAAGAACGAGCCAAAACCAATGACAGATAATGAAGTTGCAAATTGGGCCCCAGATGCAGAAATTATGGGCCCTGGTGCTGGAGGTTCAATCATGTTTCGCGTTGACACGACATTAGATTCACCAATCAGGACTAGCATTCTTTGTGGCCCTTGTGGGCATTTAGAATGGGTTGATGGGGCTCGTCCGAAAATGTATTCTTGCGCTTCATGTGGGATGATTCTATGGGATGAGGAGGAGTGAAATGGTTCCATTATCTGTTATTCTCATTCGAGCAATTCACATCCCATTGTGGATTATTGGAGGTATTAGTTGTGCCTTGTTTTATATTGGGTCACTTCCAATTGAGGAAATAATGGGATATCCAATAAAATTAGTATTGACTGCTTTGATAAGTTATCTCCTATTATTTGATTTAGCACCGACGGTAATATTTTCATATCTCAACAAAAGGCAAGATAGTGTAGGTTATCAAGAAAAATATGAGCCTGACGAAAAT
>JASLKH010000093.1 GCA_030747675.1 Candidatus Thalassarchaeaceae archaeon
TAGAGATTTCGTTCTTTACCTGGAGAGTTTCTAGAGTTCGTGATGTATTCCACAGCCAAGTGGCAGAAATGCAAAATCCAATTCTCTATTCATTTACAAGGGACCAAGGCAGAATGGATCTCAAACCCATTTGTCGATTAAAGGAGCATATCAGCAAAAAATCTGACGGAGAAGTGGATGATGTAAAGCAATTCGGCTTTGATGATATGCTACGCACACCTTCAGCATTGCGCGAAGGAGAATCAGCCTTACCCCCTCAACGGCCTGAATTCTCAGGTTCTGATGATAGTGCTTGATTCAGCGAAGTCATCCGAATTCCGAGGAAGAATGCCGAACCAATCAGGACAAGGGACAAAATAAGTCCAATTAACATACCAATTAAGCTTGATTCTGAACTAGATTCAATTGATACTTCTCCATCCCACAATGGAATTGAACTTTGGTCATATACAGGTCGTATGTAGATTAAATTACCACTGAAACTTGAGTCATAATCCTCACTCGGTACAGCTGGGTCCAAATCGGTGTATCCATCAGGTCGTTGATCAAATTGGATGTATACTGGCTCAGAAATATCTAACTTGAGTAGAACGTCTACAGTATATGGTACACGGGGCTCCATAAATTCAGAACCGCTTAGAAGTTCAGTGAATAGTGTAATTGCAGTTCCAGTGACATCGAATTCGCACCATTTCCCCCAGTGTTCTTCATCGACATCCAATACTATGTACAGAGTATCTCCTGTACGCGTCCCTTGCCCAGCAGCATCATCTGAACCATCTTCTCCCAAGTCAATATTTGGCCTTATTTGTGCAATTTGAGCATTGTTAGTATCCCATTCTAGGGAAGTGAATGCGACTTCAATTTGCGTTGTTCCGTTTGGTATCCATACATAATGGCGGTCATCTGTTGCATATGTTCCAAAACTACTCGTAGGGCCATTATTGAAGTGGCTCCATTCACCTTTCCATGAATGCCTCAATTGATCTGTTTCGAGGGGGATTTCACGAATGTCAAGCATGTCCATGTAGAATTCATTCGCATCCCAAACTGTAACCTCAGGGTTGTCGATAAATCCATCATCATTTGAATCGCGCAATAATTGGAGAGTTCGTGCTAATGCTACAGCATGATCGACATGAACTAATCCGTGTCCCACACGCCAATCATGACACCGGTTAGTCTGTGTTGAAGTGTAACATTGATCTGGTATATCTGAACAACTATCATCATCATTACCTGCTTCACATTGATTTTTCAATATTTCATATTGGGCGGTTAATTCTAGAATCAACTCTACTTCATGGACTCGCGATTCATTAGCACTGAACCAATTTGGGTCTTGAACACCCTGAGGCGCTTCACCAGTAACTAGTGAGACTCCTTCATCATGATCTTCGTATTGATATGTTGCAGCGCCTAATGATGGTGCTACATTAATCAAAACAGTGGCAATACCGCCGATGTGAGGTGTAGCCATACTAGTGCCACTAATGGCCATGTAATACAGATCTTGATCCGTAGGTCGCTGGCTCAAATCGATTGCCGTTGCCCTAGGGGCGGTAGCCCAGATGTCTCTTCCTGGTGCTCCGATATCAGGCCATGTATGTTGTTGACTCATCCATCCACGGGATGAAAAAGAGGTTACTGCACCACCATCGTGAGTTAATGCTGCTACTGAAATTGAAGCTGGTGTATTTGCGTAAACATTCGTCCGTAAATCGGCATCACCTTCTGCACCGCTACCTCCGGAATTTGATGCCGCAAAAATAACTGCAACTCCATTGTCATAAGTAAGTCGGTTCGTCAACTGAGCGATGACATTAGACGGGTTGTAATCCCCATCAGTGCCCCATGAGTTAGATACTACACGAATGTTGTAATCATTTAATCCAGGTCGGGAGTTTTCATATGTCCATTCAAGCCCCTGCTCTGCTGCAAAGATACTTGCTCCATCTCCAGTTCCTAGTGCAACAATCTGCGCACCTTTGGCTGTGCCAAGGCGTCTCCCTGCGCTTGCATCACCATTCCCCGCAATTGTCCCACCAACATGTGTTCCGTGACCAGAGGATGTATCAGAATTGCAATTTGGTGCATCAACCCAAGCAATACCAGACCATTTTGCAGACCAGATAAGCTTCTCACCAGACCAAGGCTCTCCACAGTCAAAATCGGGGTGTTCACCATCAATTCCTGTATCCAAATCAACAGCTGTAGTTCCATCTCCATCCCATTCTTCAAATGATAAATCATCGAATATAACATTACCATCTCTATCAATTATCGCTCTATGCCACGATAATGAAGAGTTCACAACATGTACAGTCTCATGCATCATGGCAGAGGGATTTGTTGGATCACCAGGAAGATAAAAATGCTCTAATTGCCTATTCAATTCAATGAAAAATATGTCACTCATTTCAGATAAAAGGCGAACTTGGTCAGGTGTACCTTTGAATAACCCCCCATGGAGAACATCCATTTCACCCAAAATTTCAAGCCCAATTTCATTAATTCGGTCCCTTTTGGATTCATCCATTGGTGTAGTGAATTGGGCTATTACTTCTAATGACGAGTTCGTGCCAAGAATCTGGATTAATTCAGAATCCATTTTCTCATAATTACCAGACGGATTAATGTCATTAATCAGGCCGGCCGAAGAATTGGATGAAACGAAAAGGGCGAGAATTAGTATTGCCAATTGCCCGCGTCGCATGACATCGCCAACCAATTTCTGATTTAGAGAGTTCGTAGGATTGAGTGGTTTCAACGGAATGATTTCCCACAACCACAGGACTTTTCTGCGTTTGGATTAACCACCTTGAACCCACCACCCATTAGGCTATTCACAAAGTCTAATGTAATTCCCGACAACTTGACGCTATCTGAATCGTGAACGGCAATAGTAATGTTCTCACATGTAATAAATTGCCAACCATCTTCAGTAGGGCGGTTTTGAATTTGAAGATCATACATGAAACCTGAACAGCCACCTCCAAGGACACTGACAACCAATACATCATCGGCACCACTGTTGGACATGGCACCTTGCATCGCTTCCATAGCCGAATCAGTAACATCAATGGTTACAGGGACTATATCAGCACCTTCCGCAACAGGTAGAACGAACGTCGAACCACAATCCTCATCGGACATGATATCCGGTCATGCTGAACTGATTTCAACCCTTGTGAGGCGCGATGCTAACTTCGACCCATTTTGAAGTCGGTGTGTTGCTACCAACGGCTACAGATTCCAGTGGGACGAGTACATTGGCTTCTGGGAAGTATGCAGCTAAATTTCCTTTTGGTATATCGTAAGGAACTACTTTCCATTTTTCAGATGAAATTGTTCGTCCCTCAAAGTGACTAGTGATGTCGATTTCATCCGTTTTTGTTAGATTGTTAGCCACCATGTCCTCTGGGTTCATCATTACAATTCGTCTTGCATTGTAAATTCCTCTATATCTATCATCAGTTCCATAAATGGTAGTATTGTATTGATCATGACTTCGTAAAGTCATCAAAATAAAGTGGGATTCAGGAATTTCACGTTGAAGCAATTCATGCGTGAAAAACATCGCTTTCCCAGATGGTGTGTTCCAAGTGGGGCCATCGCGGGGCCCATTTGGTAGGTAAAAACCACCACTCTCTCGGACACGGGCATTATAATTATCAAAACCTGGAATTATTGATTCAATTAAATCGCGAATGTTGTCGTAGTTTGAGCCATATTTCGTCCAATCAAACGGAACTGATCCAAAACAAGCAGACCCTATTTCTGTGACGATTTTTGGTTCACTTAGTAGGTAATCTGAAGCAGGTTTCAGATTACCAGTTGATGAATGAACAACACCCATTGAATTTTCGACACTAACGAATCCCAATGGATCTTGCTCTGTGCGACCGAGACAAGGCAATATCAATGCGGATTCTCCTGTAACCAAATGACTCCGATTCAATTTAGTCGAAATTTGAACTGTTAAATCGATTTTCCGCATAGCATTTGCAACCTCTTCAGTATCGGACATTGCAGACAAAATATTCCCGCCTAGTGCCATGAATAACCTCACTTTATTATCGCGTGCTGCCTGCACAAATTTTACACTATCAAAGCCTGATTCTTTTGGCATTTTGATACCAGTTTCCCTTTCACAATCTACTAAGAATTTTTCAGAAGGATGGTGATTAATACCAACAGTTCGGTCACCTTGTACATTTGAATGGCCCCTTACTGGACAAGCACCTGCTCCCATTTTACCAAAATGGCCACCTGCTAAGAGTAAATTGCAGGCTTCCTGTATGATTGCTACAGAGTTAGTATGCTGTGTAATCCCCATTGCCCAGCATATAATCAATCGCTGGGACTTTGATACTGCTTTTCCGAGTTCCAATATGCGCTCTTTGCTAATTCCTGATTGATGGACAATATCATTCCAACTTGAAATTTCTACTTGATTTTTCCAATTCTCAAACCCATCTGTGTGTTCTTCTATGAAATTGAGATCAATGTTTCCAGCATTGATTACGACTTTTGCAATACCTCGCAGTAGTGCTTGATCGCCACCTACTTTCACTGGATAATGTGCATCTGCTATCGGAGTTCCTTTACCCAAAAGTCTGATTATTTCCTGTGGGTGTTTGAATCGATTTAAACCTGTTTCCATCAGTGGGTTAATACTGATTACAGAACCACCTGCACGCTTGGTACCAGCAAGAGCAGATAACATCCGTGGGTGATTGGTACCTGGATTTTGACCTACCACTAAAACCAAATCTGCTTCAGAAAAACACTCTAATTTCACAGTCCCTTTTCCAATCCCGATAGATGCGCCTAGTCCAACACCACTTGATTCATGACACATATTGCTGCAATCTGGTAAATTATTGGTCCCAATTTGCCTCGCCAGTGTCCCCCACAGAAAGGCTGCCTCATTCGAAGCACGACCGGAAGTATACAACACGGCCTGGTCAGGATTTTCCAATTTGGAAATTGAATTCTGTATAGTGGTAAATGCATCATCCCATGAAATGGTCTCATAGTAATCTGAGCCATTACGTAGGATAACAGGGTGCGTAATTCTCCCCATTTTATCTAATTCCATATCCGACATGCGAGATAATTCTTGGACAGAGAACTTGGCTAAATCTGATGGTTTTACTCGTTTCTTCGTTGCTTCGGTAACAAATGCCTTCGCTCCATTTTCGCAGAACTCGAACCCCGATCGATGGTCATCTGGATCTGGCCAAGCACAGCCGGGGCAATCGAATCCGTCAAATCGATTCACAGAACGCATTGTCCTGATTGTTTGAGCCAAACCAGCTTCCGCTATTCCAATTGAAAATGATTTTTGAACGCCAGTCAAACCTGCTGCTGTTTTCTTCGGTTTACGAACTTTGATTTTTTCTGATGTGATAGGAGGTTGGGCATTAACTCCTTCTCGCATGATACGGCACTTCCAGTTTAGATTCTAATCCTTGAGGCGAAATGCACCTGAATATACATTGAATCTGTGCTCTTTAGCAAACCCAATCAGTGTCAATCCGTGTTGTCGTGCAAGTTCGACAGCGAGACTTGTTGGGGCACCAAGTGCAACTAATATTGGACTACCTGCCATAATTGCTTTTTGAACCATTTCAAATGACACGCGGCCCGATAACATTAACCCTTCATTTGAAAGAGGGAGTGCGCCATCGATTAATGCCTGCCCAACTAACTTATCCATTGCATTATGTCGACCCACATCTTCGGCAATGGCAGAAATTTCACCTGTGACTGAGAAGCGAGCCACCGCATGAACGCCCCCAGTTTCATCAAAATCACATTGAGCTTTTTCCAATGCTTCACCTAATCCTTCAATAATAAATGAAGAAAATTTTGGACCGGTGGGGGAGAGTATAGGGGGCTCTGCAGAAAGGACCGCCTCAATTGAATCGCGCCCACAAATTCCACACGATGAGGTCCGATTAAAGAAACGACGGTGTTCTGAAATTTTCCCCGAAAAAGTGGTTGATGGCGACACATTGACAAAACCATTTTCATACAATATCTCCTTGATGTCACTAAGGTCTTGGATAAGTCCTTCTGACAACATCAGCCCATATGTCAATGGAATTTCATCACCTGGTGTTCGCATTGTGATGGCAAATTTTTCTTTATCAATTCGGATTTCCAATGGCTCCTCAATAGCCACAGGCTCCGATATTGGTCGTCGAATGGCATCTGTAAATCGCTGTGCAGACAATTCAGCAATTCGTTCTGCCATATGTGCCGCAATAGTTGAACATACATTGCACTGTCGATATACAATCCATAAATCGTGCAATTCAAGAAGGATGTGTCAATCGGCAAGTTGTGGATACTTTACCCCAAGGGTTGGCTCAGCGGCTAATTGATAGTGGTCTTGAACCTAAAGATGCGCAAGTAATCATAGAATTATCAAATCTCATGCCTCTGAAAGCAAGTGAAATTGGTAACAGGATCGGAATAAGCAGGATGGATGCATATACAACACTAAAAAGGCTCCAAAATAGGGGTTTAGTTCATGCAACAGTGGAAAAACCAATGCGATTTACAGGGAAACCAATTTCTGAAATCTTTGAGTTGCTCATTCTTCAACAAACCGAAGAATTACTATTGCTAAAGGAGCATTTGGAAGACATTGGATCTGGAAAAAATATAGCATATATTTCAGGGAAGAAGGAAATTGAAGCGAAAGAACCTTCCTTCACAGTTGTTAAGGGGCGTCAAAATATACATGCCACTATTTCTCAAATTTCTTCAGATGCCGAGTCGGAAATATGGTTGTTACTTGGCCGCTGGGGAATTTTACATTTAACTCGCAGTGGGTCATTAGAAATGATTAATCAAGCAGCAGAACGGGGTGTTGCGGTTAGAGTAATTGCTGTTGTTACTCAACGTACTTTGAAATATTTCTCAGAACTAAATTCTCTAATCGAAATTAGGCACTCTGAAAAAATGGATATTCAAGGAGTAATTGTGGATGATGATGTTGCTGTGCAATCGATAACAATAGATGCTAATCCCGTTGGCAGAGGTCGTGATGATTCGGCATTAATTGTGGAAGCACCTGATTTTATTTCAGCACAAAAAGATCTAGTTCGAAATAATTGGGCTACAGCAATAAATTTCCAAGCAGTTACTACAAGAATTGAAAATGGCAAGATTGTAGAACCCTTGCATGTATCCCTTGGAAGTGGTTCTTTTTACCAGCGCTTAAAGCAATTCCTAGCCACTCCACTCACTGGAAAAAATCCATCTAGTATCGGATGGACAAATGCCATATTGAGGACTGGGGATGATTTAGTATCCTCTGCAAAAAAACCCTCTACTTTTGAGGCTCTTGGAGTAGATACTAACGAATTATTGAGGTCAATTGGACGCAGGATAGGTGAAGAAATAGTACTTGAAGTCGAGTCAACAAAATCCGAGGATTTTTGGTCTGAATTAACAAATCATTGGAGGGATTTGGGAATGGGTGAATTAATTGTTGTAGGTGAACCTGTCGAATATGTCCGCGTCGAAAATTCAGGTTCCTGCGGCGGAGCCCCAAATACAGGAGGGATATTCTGCCATCTCGATGAAGGTATTCTTGAAGGGATTATACAATCTAAATTTGGACTTGAAGTGACTGCTGTTGAACGAGAGTGCACAGCAACAGGGGAAAATCACTGCCATTTTGACATCATTATGGGAGTTCAATAATCAACTGTTCTTCTTTTTCTCTTTTAACAACAGTTTGCAACGCCTAATTTGTTCCTTGCATCGTTTCTTGTTTTCACCTTTTAGAGGCTCACCAACCTCTTTGCCGATAGACTGATTGAAACAATGGATTGCGTTTTCAAATGACTCTAATTCGGCATAAGCAGTGCCCATATTGTACAATGCATTCCCAGTAGTTAGTGATTTATCGATGCCAAATGCCTTGAAATAAGACTCAATTGCTTCTTTGTATTGTTCCATGTAGTAGAAACAATTGCCACGTCCATTGAGAATTTTTATTGCCATTCCATTGTCATCTTTGAATGAGGGGAGGGCCCTATCGAAGCAAGAAAGTGCTTCGCTATACCGGTCCTTTGTTAACAATTCAAGTCCCTTGTTGTACCATTCAATATCTTGGTTAGCCACACTGGATGAATCTGATGTGACTTGGTATTCAGTCATTGCAGCAGCTTGTGATTCTAATGCTGCTGCTGCTAAATCAACTTCAGGATTAGAAGTTTGACTTACAATTGGGGTTGGCTCAGAAATTGTATCTAAAGCACTTTCGTGAGCAACAATTTCTTGCGTTGTCAGTACGGTTTCCTGTTCGGCTTCTGTCTCGACTTCTTGCTCGATTGAGGTCCAAGGATCTACGATTTCGGAAGGTTCTGATACTTGCTCGACCACTCGTTCCTCGCTTTCAGGGGCAGGGGGTGTTTCATTGACTTCGATGTCTGCACCTAAATCACGTGCCTTTTTCCTACAAGCAGTTGCTTTGTCATGACTACCAGCAGCAATGAGAGATTTTGAAAGTCCAATCCACAAGTTTGGATCAGTTTTTTCAAACTCCAGTAAAGTTTTCCAAAGAGTGACTGATTCTGCATGTTGACCACAGAGTGTATGGGCACGAGCCCTTAACTCAACATTCTCCCGAGTGTTTTCAAGTGGGAGATTCTTCAAGGCTTCAGCGGCCATTGCAGGCCCCTCGGGCAAGGTTGCCGGCAAGGTCTCATCCAATTCCAGAACATCGCTTTCACCTTCTGCTAATTCAATGAGTAAGGAAGCGAATTTTATTGAACTTGGGTGACTAGGTTCCAAAGACATTAGAATTCGGAATGCATTAATCGAGTTTTGCACGTCACCATTTTCCAAACAAGAGAGGGCGAGCCCATTTGCAGCTTTTGGATACTGCGAATTAATTTCGAGTGCTTTAGCGAAACTCTCAGCAGAACTTTGTGTATCTCCGGACTTACGTTGTAAGGCTCCTAAATTGAACCAACATGAGGCGTCATTTGGTTCCAAATCGAGTGAGTAGGTGAAGGCTTCAATAGCACTATCTTGGAGGTCTAAACGCGCCATTGCTCCTGCTGCAACACGCCAACAACGTGCATGCTCAACCGCTGCCGCAGGGAGGTGATCTCGCAGGGATTCAAGCGCCTCTGCCGGGTTTCCTTCTCGAATCATCTGAGTGGCATTTTCCGCCAGTGAATCTAAGTCAATTACGAGCTCTTCAGGTACAGATTCAGTAACTTGAGGGGTAGATTCAAGTTCTTTGATTCCACCAGGTGGTTCAGGCCATTGTTCCTCTAATGGTGCCTCCTCTATGGGCGCAATTTCTTGTTGAAGAGGTTCTTCCTCTAACGGAACTATCATCTCAAAATCGTTTTCCTCGATTATATCCACATCAGGATTTGGGGTTTCAATAATTTCTACTACTTGAGGCGACCCTGGAGAGGTTTCATTTGCTCCTGCAAGTTCAGTTAAGGCAGGGTGTCCAGGGAAAGAGGATAATCCCATTTTTGCATATTTTACAGCATCCGAATGATTGCCTAATTGAGATGACAATACTGCGAGATTAGCATTACTTGGCCCATGTTCAGGCTCGATTTCAAGGGCCATCTGGAATGAATTCTGTGCATCGTTAAAATCACCAATTGCTTCACTCATTACACCTCTGTTGAACCAGGCCATATGGTTTGAAGAATTAACTTCTGTTGCCTTACTAAATGAGTTTCGAGCGCCTGAATAGTCTCCTGAAAGACCTAGTGTTTCACCTTCTTGCATTAATTGGTCGAAATCACCGAGATTAGGAGGGTTGCTGTCAAAATTGTCTGGCACCGACTCATTTCTGACCGCGTCCTGATCTGCTCCTTCTGGAGTATATGTGGGGACTGCAATATCACCAATTTTTATTTCAGAGTGCCCCGTGTCAGTCGTAGGTTCTTCTGTAACTTCAGTAACAACACTTGTAACTTCAGTAACAACACTCACTTCTTCAATAGAAGTGTGGCTTTCTTCAGACTGATGTTCCTGAGGTTGAGGGGTACGTGGAGCAATTCCAAATAGCGGACCCGAACAAGATGGGCAAGTCGCTTCAGAGCCACCAAGCGTTGTTGAACAATGGGGGCAATCGTTGTGTCCGTGGTTTGGCATGGTCACTCCCAACCTATGACGCGCACCCACGACGCATAAGCATTCTCTGCTTACGGTTGACAATGTAATGACACACAACATCAAAAACCTCAGTTTATTGGAATTGATTGAGATGATTCAATGAAGTGGATTTATGTAATTTTCATAATTTTGCTATTGCCTGCTATTTTGCCACCGGATTTTATCGAGGAGCCGCCCCTTCCTGATCCTTGCAATGGATCGTCCGAACTTTGTGAGCGGCGATATTCTGAGGTCTCATTCCCTGAAACGCACAATGCACATGCATCACTTGATGTTACATTTAGAACCACATCAGGGGCGGAATATCAGTGGATTTTACAGGCTGCTAACCATCGATACAACATGACTATGCAGTATGATGCAGGATTTAGAGCGTTCATGATAGATGCACATCATCGAACTCCAGGCATCACTGATTTTACTAACACCAGTTTCTGCCATGGCACCTATTCTGCAGGTTTTGCACCTTGCTCATATGGATATCAGGAGGGGGTTCATCTTCTAACTGAACTTCATCAAAAAATGAATGAAACGCCACGAGATATAGTTACATTACTAATCGAAGTTTATGTCCCTTATGAGAACATAGAATATATTTTTGAGCAATCTGGTCTAATTGATTTAGTGTATGTTCATGAATTAGGGTCACCTTGGCCCACCCTTTCTGAAATGATAGAAAGTGGAAAGCGGTTGGTAGTTTTCATAGAATCTGCTGATGACCCTCTTTACCCCTGGTTGCATGATTTTGGAACACACAGTTGGACAACAAATTACGCCGAAAAGTCTTCTTCTGAGATGAAATGTGATTTCTATCGTGGAGAATCCTCGGCTGAAGTTTGGCACATGAATAACTGGCTATCTGATGCAAGTGGGTTGTCTACTTGGATTGGGGCTGCTGAAGTGAATGAGTACAATTTTTTGTTGCAAAGGTCAATTGATTGTTGGGAAATGCATGGAAGTCGCCCAACTTTTGTTGCTGTAGATTGGTGGAGCGACGGACAAGCAGTAAACGTGACAAAGACTCTCAACGCCATGAATCATTGGTCTGATGACCCACCACGGCTGGAAACCACAGATTCCAAGTGATTCAAACTCCGCTGCGCTTGTCTAGATACACGCTCATCTGTATCGTCGAGGGCTGCTGCTAAGGGCCCTACGACACGCCCATCGGAAAACCGCTGTAATGCATCTACTACTGCTAATCGGATATCGGGTTCAGAATCTGAAATCATTTCAACCAATATTTGCATTAACTCTTCACTAGTATCCATTGCCAAACCTTGCATCGCTGCAAGACGAACTGGTACAGATTCATCACCTAATGCGCGCATCAGATAGGGAGTAGAATTAATTTCAATTCGCGTTATAGCTCGGATTATTTTTTCTCGCAACTCGGAATTATTGTTTGCCATTTCTTTGGCCAAGTAAAGTGTTGCTTCTGGAGAACCAATTCTTCCAAGGGCGATGATTGCTCCGCGCTTCACTATTTCGGACTCGTTTTTCAGTGATGCAAGCAAAGGTGCATTCCAACCGATATTTACCATGGCTGCAACAGCAGTCGTATGCATTTCATCATCCTCAAACAACCGAATGAGAGCTGAACTTGCCCGGCGAACTTTGAGAACAGCAAGTGCCTCTACTACGTGAATCCGCTCAGCCGTTTGCAAGTCTGATTTATCTAATAATTGCAATAATCTAGGCACTGCTCTTTGGCCTAAACGGTAGGCCATTTCAGGGTCACGAATTGCTGCAGCAACACCTTCGTTTATTGTGCGTCTAATTTCGAAAAGGCGCAGTAGTCCCTGAATTAGGATAAAGTCAATTGTTAACAATAGTAACATAATCAAATGCCTACCATTTAATGAATCAAGCTTTATTGAACTAAGTTGAATACCATACACTTCAGACCAATCTAATATGGATTTGAATAGTAAATCAACACCTAACAATAGCCAATCAACCATGGAGGCGTCTTCGGGCACTTTGTACAAGTGAAACAGTGAATCGCTAGTTCGTAATAATAGAGGGATAAGAATTAGGAGTTGGAGGGCTGAAAGTAGTGCACTTATTCGTAAATCAGGCAACTCATCTGGATCTGAATCTGAAAGTTTCCTTGCAATTGATGTTCGCAACTTCTCGTTGTTAACCCATGCTCTTCCAACGGAGATTACACCAATGTATCCAATCCAAAGTGCAACGAATGCGATTCTTGAATCGGCACTAAATGCGATAAATTGGATGACCCCAAATGCGAAAATTAACGTGAATTGCTGTAAAATGGGCCGATTGATGCTAGTGCCGAACACACGAGAGAAACGAACGAGCGCGGCATCCAACCTTTGAAGCAACTTGAGCACAACTCTTCGGAAAACAAACCCTCCATAAAGGAACGGCACAATTTCGACGCGATAAGAGCGATTTCAATCGACAAGAACATGTGTGGGATGTTGCAGCGGTGACCATGTTGCCAGGTGCGTGGTGGTTTTTACTAGCCATGTGCTCTATTTTGGGAGTGGCCACTTGGTATCTACGGAATTTCACTGAGCATGACAATGCGGTCAAATTAACTGCATACTCAGGTATTGCTTGTATGCTAGCCTTGGTATTTTGGACATTCACGTTGGATGTATAGGTGGGATTATGGAAGACCTATCGAATGCATATCCGGTTAGACTACCTGTATGGTGGGGGCGTCGTGGTGCAGCAGGACCTCATCCCGATTTACCAGGGATCACGGGAAGGTTTGTCGTCATGCGCCATCCCAAAAAATTTCGACGTCTTGAGAATATATTCGCGAAAATTTTCAGGGCCCCTCCGGAGTTACGTCGGCCATTGGATGACATGAACAGTTTGTTGTGGGAATTGTGCAATGGTGAACGAACTTTTGAAGAAATATGTACGATACTTGACTCTACTTTCCATGAAAGGATTTCACCTGTTAAAGAACGAACAACGGCCTCACTAATTAGAATGTCCAATTTAGGATATATCGGTTTATTGAGGGAACCATTCGATGGAGTTTGGTCTATTGCACCAGGTCAAGATCCAAGTGGAGAATTGGGGCCACCAGCAGAAAAACTGGGCCTAGATTGGGCAGAATAGGGAGACTAAACATATTATTTGCGAATTTGACAACAGCAAAAAAAAAGCCTCGTTTCCATTCAAATGGTCAATGAATATTTATGCTGTTTAGCAGAGTGCAGACTATGCGGAGAATACTTTGGTTAGTTTTTGGGACTCTCCTCATTTCCATCCCCTCTGTTTCAGCAGAGATTTATATCCCTGGTCCTGAAAAAGATACAATGATGGAATCTAACGAAACTTACGAATACACACTTCCAAACTGGATGTCCAAGGCATGTGATAGCAGTTTGGCCTGTCGGTATGAAACCGTTAGTGACAAGAATATTGTCCATACTTATCATGGTGTTAATCAAGGTGGGACTCTTGAACTAAAGGTTGTTCAAGGCGATGCGCAAACATACAATATCACAGTATCTGCTTATGATATCACACCAGATGAATTAACTGTAAATACAGGTTCAACACTTGTTTTCACAGTCGTTGAAGGAGATAATTTGAGCAACATAATCTTACCTTGGAACCCTGATAAACCCGAGCTCGAAAGTACAACTCCTGGATTTGGGGTAGAAGTGATTGCCGTTGCAATCCTTGTGGCAATGATTAGACGAAGAGCCTAACCAAATGTCATTCGATATACCGCCTATTCATCTCGGTGTTCGATAATCCACAGATTTTCATCACCTTTTCCCCAGATCAGATGACCCGGTTCGGGAATCTGGAAGTACTTGGTTCGGAATTCCTTACAGTACTCACCCTCTGGATAGTTATCCATCAGAGAATGGGGTTCTTCAAAGAGAACCCATACTGCCTCTGACCACCGTGGATGGTGCACGTACATGCGAGCCTTGACACCAGAAACCCATACTGGTATGTCATTATCAGGTGAGCGGTCCTTGACATCCTCGTAGGATACTGGTCGGCGTGTAGATTTTCCTGTGTCAGCGTGTTTCGACATGGAATTCAGTGTTTCCCTGAACCCTATAAACGATTGCCTACTGATTGAAAACTTCATTTTCTGGTTGATAAGATAGAGGTGTTTCGAACTGCTGTCTTTCTAAAAGAGGTGTACGTATCTGCGACTCTTTCTCTTTCGGTTTCTTCTTACGCATACCCGCAAGCACCCATAATGCCATCAAAAATGAGACAATCTGAACATTATTGGATGGCTCAGCAAGCCAAGCGATAGCAGCACCTGCACCTTGAGGGGGTTCAGCTTGAAGGGTCACTGGGAATTCTGCTGCTAAACCATTGGAATCATGCAGTTGAACTGTACCCTCTGCTACCATTCCAGGGGATAGTAATCCCTGAGGATCAATGGATATTTCAAGCGTACTCCCATCGCCAATAGTTTGTGGAGATTCTATGGTTGCGATACGAGAGAGTGGGCCTTCGATAACGATTTCATAGTCTGAAAAACCATCTCCTGTAAAAGTTAGTGGAATCGAAACAATCGACTGGTCTTCAACTGGGATTTCACTTTCAAACTGTCTAGGTATCAGTCGATTATCAACTATTGACCATGACAATCGTATGTCGGTTGCTGGGTTATTTGCCCCACATCCGATAGTGCCCTCAATCAGGCCTGAATCACCAGGGGTTGATTCGCCAACCCATTCAAGAGGGAATGTGCGAGTTTCTCCCGCTTCCATTTGTTGCGCACCTTCAAGGGAGATAATACGATTATCATCACTTGTCACTTGGGACCATGGCATGCAATTTTGACGTGCTGTGAATACAATCGGAATTGACTCGCTGCCTAGTAACCGAATTGGTGATGGCGGGGGCATGACATCTGCAGCACCAACTCCTTCGCTAGAAATTGTCACATCAGTTCCTGCCGAATCAAATTCAGTAACTTCGACTGTCCAATGGACCAAACGACCATGGCCATCTCTGATTTCGATTCCTTCTGCACCAAACTTCCCACCGGTGAATACATCACCTGAAGCACCGTCATCTTCACCCCTGATTAGTCCGTCGTCTCCATCTGCTTCAATGACTTTAATCCAAGCAAAATCAGGGTTGTGGTTAACTTCATTACTTTCAATGTCGCCATTGTTCAAGTTTTGTTGCGTAACAAGTAAACCATGCCCAGGTATTTTTCTATCGAAACCAGAATTTTGTCTTGATTCCATCCACACATATTCGCCTGGTGCTATTTCAATTCTAAAAATCCCTGAATTAGTGACATGAGATGGAATCAGGTACGACTGGTTTTCAGGACCCGCTTCACCAATGTGCAAATCCAATGGTTCTACTGCACCAATTAAGTCCAATGTTGCTGATGTTGGTAAAGCTGGTGTCCTTCCGTTATTGCCATTCCAATTACCACTCGCCATGATGTCCCAATCACCTAATCCACTCCATGGATCTGAGGGTGCGTCACTGTGTACATCATACAGGTCTAGAGCACCCAACATATGCAGCATTTCATGCGTTATTGTGCCCATCCCAGAATCAAATGAGGCCATACAATATTGACCGATTTCGGTATCACCAACCGTGATACCAAAGGCAAGTGGCGAATAATGGCTCCAAATTGCTGAAGTCCCACCATTGTCTTCCTGTGCCCCACCCGTATGTAAAATTAGTAA
>JASLKH010000094.1 GCA_030747675.1 Candidatus Thalassarchaeaceae archaeon
CAGATGATGCTTGTCCAAGTACTGACCGTGGTCAAGATGTAAATCAAGTTGGGTGTGCACCTAACCAACTCGATGACGATGGGGATAATGTATCTAATGCTGATGATTTATGCCCAAATACAATAATTAATTCTGATGATATTGATTCAAATGGATGTGCCCCTTACCAACGAGATACTGATGAGGATGGTGTAAATGATGCGGATGATATTTGTCCAAATACTGCTTGGTTGGATGCTGTAAATGAAGAAGGGTGTTCGGCGAAACAGCGTGATACAGATGGTGATGGGCCAAAGGATGCGGATGATTCTTGCCCACTAATTCCTGGATCAATTAGTGGTTGTCCTATCTTAACAATTGATGTCTTGCTGGAACAAGCCCCCTCAATTGATTCTCAAATCGCAAATATTTCAATTTCCATAACGTGTGAAAGTGCATGCCTGATGAATGTAACAGATGTTAGTGAAGTGAAATTACTGGATGGACCGATTTCTAATGTGTCTAACTCTACTTACTACATCGAATATTCTGGCTATAACGAAACATTATTTTTTAATATTGAAGTTCGAATTACAGGTGGTGAAGGATTTGGATCCATGTGGAAAGTAGATGAATTATATGTCGAATTCCCTGCCGCACTAATGGATTCAGAATCGTGGGGCGATGAGGGCGAAAATCCCTGTGATGAGAATTGTGGAGGCGAGCAGGGTGATTCTCAATCTGCATCAAAGAATGATGATGATGGATTGAAATTAGACACTGGATCGATTGCAATGATTGCTATGCTTTTGTTGTTAAACATTGGAGCGATTGCAGCTATTATGGGCGCACGTTCCCGTTCAAAAATAAAAAGTCATATGAGAGAGAAATCTATGCAAAGTTTTGAGCAACAATTGTTCCAAGAATCTGTACCATCCAAGAACATTAAGAAATTTGATGATGATATTGTAGATTTTATACCTCCAAAAAAAGAGAATAATGAGTTGCCAAACATGGAAGACTTGTTGGAGTGAGTTGATAGAGTTAACACTCAATATTGAAAATAGGGATTAGGGAGTAAGCCCCTTTCTGTTCACCTTACGGTTGGTCGCATTCAACTAAGCATCCTACCCGGTCCTGTCGATGCCCTGCGGACCTGCTTGGACTTGCTCCAGTGGGGATGCTCGTTCCATCCGCGTTCAGGAAATCTCCCCCTTCCGGGTTCATCGTGCGCCTGACACGGTTCGTTTCTACTGCATTGCCGACCCTCCCGGGCCTCCGACTTGCGCCGGACCACTTGCATCATGGAGAGGGGACTTTCCTCAGTGTCGAGCACTGTCAGCGACCCTCCTAATCCCATAACCTGAGATCGGTGCCCTCAATTTGAAACCTGTGGCTCAAAGTGGGACCCAATTTCCAGCTTCATCATAATATCCACCCCATTTTTTAGCCTGTTCGTACCAAGCCATTTGCTCAGGTGTCATATTCGCCAAATCGATTGGAGCAGGAGGTCCGCTTGAAGTGGGCTCGGCTTGAGTTCCAGCCCTAACGAAAGATTCTGCGGCTTGCTCAAGTTCTGCTTGCTTGAGGTAACCATTATTATCAGCATCGAAATCCTTTGCATATAGCAAAAACCCGTTAACATCATGAATACCATGTTGCTTGATGACATGCTTTACAGTATCATCAGTATAATCCAGAGGGAACTCATGAGGGGCTGTGATTGTGGCTGGAATGACTATTTCGGGAGCTGGTGTTGGCTCAGGAGTATCCACATTACTCTCCTCAAAGTACTCATAGGAACTATCCTCATCCCACATATCATCAGTCCCATGCAATGCAGATTCAGCACTACCACCACTTCTAATTGCAATCAATACCACTGAAGCCAATAATATCATCAATCCGATAAACAATATAGTCCAAACAATATTGACACCTTCGAAAATTGAGCCAAGGAATGAGGATTCCTCAGCACCGACAATATTGATAGTTGGTCCATTTACTGCAGTCCCATCCTCCAATGTTACAACAATCCATTGCCTACCCGTATCCTCTGGTTGCCAGTCAATATGATGCAAGGTGCGGCCTCCTGCACTCACAGATATTTCGATAGGGACTGCAGTTAATTCGCGATTGAGATTTTCATCGAGATGAATTTCTGTAAGACGGACCCTCGCTGTTCCGTCAACTTCCCCTTCATTTCGCACTGAAATTGTAATCATGACATTTTCGCCGGCAGATACATCTCCTGAACGAGAATAAGTCACATCATCATCTAGGATGAAAACAGGTGCTCTTCTTTCAATAGGCCATGAGGCAAATGGATTTTCATCAATATTTGCTCCATTTGGAGTCTGCATATTGTTTCCAGCCATATCGGAACCGGTGACCCAAATGTGGAGGTATAGTTCATCAGAGTGATATTGCTCTGGTATTGATTCAACTAAATTGAGCGAGGTTGTTGCAATAATCGATTGCCCAGCAAGATTACCTCCTGAAACAACCATAGTTGATTCACCAAATGCCAACGGAGTGGCACGAACATCTGAACCTCGAATTACTTTCCAATGTAGGAACAAATTCTCACTATTGATTTGTTCTAATTCCGAAATTATAACCTCAATTTCGACAGCCCCTAAGGACTCAATGGGTAATTGTGAACTTGGGCGAGGAGATATGACCTCAATTGGTTCGGGGCCATCAGGATCTACTACTATCCAGCGAAGAGTTTCGCTAGAATCAGTTACATCATTCGCACCCGAAGGGATATTTGCAAGTTCGATTGTCAAGGGATAAGAACCCGCTAAAATGGGAGATTGTTGAGAGATTGACCAAGCACCGTTTACACTTTCCAAAATGCTCTCTTGGCCGTCAAGTAGCAATCTCAGATTGAAAGGAGAACTTGGAGTAGTTCCTGTCAATGGGAAATGAACCATCCCAGAAAGTGTTACAGGAGAATTTGGTGCGACCCACGCACCTTCATCAGAATAAGTACCTGAACCGATGGTTAGGGTAATCGATTCTGTATCAATGGCCAAATCTGGAGAATATCGCCATCGTAGTTGAGGTAAAGACAACCAGGCACCTTGACCACTTCGATCTGTGACTTCAACTGAGGGTTCCCATCGCATATCTCCTTCACTTGGTAATGTCCAATTCAATTGGAAATCCACAAAGAACTTCAACTCAGAATTGAAAGGAGTTAATTCGCCACTCCATGCCTGTACCCCACAATTCGCAACTACCATGTGTTGTGATAGAACATGGCAATGACCATCGGAAGCAGACCATTCTATCGCCAACGTATCTGTAAGTGAATTACTTGCCAATTGTAATCGAAGTTCGGCAATATCAGACCATCCATTTGGTTCAACAATATGGAGGGAAAATGAATAATCAACGCCTGGGTGTAGATAGGCAAGGCGGCCGTCAGGTGCACCTTCAAATCCACCTTCAGCCGGTAGTGAAGGAGGGCCATCAGGAAGAACTTGGTAAGTGAATAGTTGAGCATCTGATGTATTCGCCCCGCCTTCTGTAACTTCATTACCAGCTGGATCAGCCCCCACCAAATATGCCGTTACAAGGTCACCGCTACTAGCGCCGGAGTCGTCCAATGTCATCGTATAGTTCCCTCTTGCAAGTTCGAGGTTATTTGGAGCATTCAACGGCATCGCGATATACTCAGATGGTTCCATTAAGCCATTATTGTTGGAATCATCAACCCATTCGCGCCAAACCATTAATTCCAGATGTGTTGGTAAAACAGGTCGATCATAAACCTCGACACTGATGAATTGTGACAAGGAAGAAGTTCTATGGTCATAACGAGCAATGTTTTGACCAACAACTTGTGGACTTAAAGAATCAACAGTGAAAGTGCGATTCATCACCATATCTGATGTGAAATCCTGCCCTGCGAGGGGTTCAACAATAATTGAATAATTCACATCACCTGTGCCCAATGGTGTGGATATTGAAAAAGATGCACGTCCTTTGTCAAGTGTAGTAGTATTCATCAATTCAACATTATTTTCAAGAAGATGCACCTTGACATCACCACTGCGTGGGTTTTTCGAAGAATCTGAGAGATCTTCAAAACCTAATTGAGCTTCAATGATGATTGGTGAATTTGATTTAAGATAGGACATAGATTGTGGAATTGCCAGCCCTAATCCATTGTACACATCCCAACCAAGCACATCCAAATCATTCTCAACACCAAGATTGAGTCCCAATCCTGAACGCTCCAAGAGAGGAGGGGAGGGTGCGCCATCTTCCATATACAAAGATGCGCTGATTTTGAAACCACTAGAATCTTCCAATGATGCATTTGTTCTAAAGGGAAGGGTGACGTTTATGCCATTCGAATTATGCTCAAAAATAGCACCTCCTGACTCATCTTTGAAAATTAATGGTGACTCTATCGAACTACTGGCACCCATCAACGAATTCAGCATTTCCACGGATGAACCATCAACTGGGAACCGGTATATTGTACGAATTTCATCTGTTTCTAAATCAACAATTAAAGATTCAGCCACGCCTGAATCCCATGAATAGTGAGCATCAATCTCCATCCATTGCCATGAGGGAGTAACGGGTGTATTTGAACTGAAATTTCGAATTTCATAGTTCTCAAGGGCTACATTGGAAGCAGTTACCAAATCAGTGATTGTCCCAAGTGCACTTCCAGCTGTGGATGAACGTAGGTGAATCGGAACGAGGCGATTTTGTGATTGTATTTGTGCATCCAGTAAACCTTGATTCATGGATAAAACAAAAGCAGAATCGCTGTTGAATGACAACTCTGCAATAGGGCTGTAAATTGCAGAGAGGCCCCCAACTCGGATTGAGCCGTAAGTCCCATCAATATCTACTGTTGCTATTGTATACTCTAAACCACCAACTGCTGCCCAATTTGTAAGCGCTGTGGAAAGATTCTGATTGAAATCAAGTAATTCCGAGTTTGAAAGTTCGACAGTTTCAGATCCTGATGAAAATGTAACAGATTTGGACATAATTGGTTGCCCGTTCAGAGAAAATGATACGGTTACAGGGTCAGTTGAAGAGTAAGGGGAAAGGACAACTGAAAGTTTATCTAAACCAGATTTGGGCAACATCACCCCTACCTGCTTAACTCCTGCAGCAGCCCAATTGAAATCAGCTGAAATGTCACCATTCGTGAACCTATCTTGCCAACCCCATGCAGAAATATGAGGGTGAGATGATTCCCATTCATTCCACCCATCCAAACCTATATCGAAAGCAGGGTTAGTCGGCAAATGCCCACCTATGATGTCGAATTCAACATCATTGAACGTGCAAGAACCCGAATTACATGCCAACTTAACTTGAATTGTGCTGGATCTTTCAGTAAATGTATGTATTCCATTATTCGGGATTTGTTGCCAAGAACCCGAATCGAGAGATACACTCGTCGCCCAATTACCAGATCCAGAGGTAGATACACCCAGTTGGGTGATGGTTCTGTGTGAAGTGAAAATAGGAGATACAATCGAACCTGTACCTGAAATTGAATTACCATTCCAACTCATCGAATTGAGCGACCAAGACGATGTTGGATTTGCACTTGCGCTTCCACCTGCTGACTCCGGATTCGAATTGAAAGACGTTGAATAGCGGTGATTGAGATGGACTGCATGAACAATTGGAGTAGTTCCACCATTCCTAATATCAAGATTCAATTTAACCCGCAAACTTGGGTGGCGCTCAGAATCAATTGAACCCAAATCCACCCAAGTTGTATCAAGGTTTGAGAAACCTGGAATTGGAGTTTTAGATACGCCATCCAATATTGAAAGCATCAGATTCGAACTATCTGGAATTGTAGCGTCAACAGATACAATTCCATATCGATGGCCTTCTGTGTGATAATTTCCTGAGACACCGGGGCCAAAACGAGCACTGGTCCAGTTTGCTTGCTCCCCTCCTCCTGCGCCCTGAGATGGCGATATTTTGACGTCGTCAAGATTCCAGCCTGTGTAGGTGACTGAACTATCAGTCGTACCTAGTCCAAATCTAACTTGCAAGGAGGGGTTATTTTGTACATGTTGACCGATGCTGTAGGTCACTTGTTGGTATGATGAATCAGAAACGGATCCGACGTTTGAATACAATTGAATCCAATTTCCTTGTGGATTTTTAATCTGCACATATGCATGATCGTAATAATGATATTCAACACCTAGGCGCTTCCAGAAATTTAAGGTCCAACTACCGCTACAGCCAGAACAATCAACAGCCGGGCTTGTAGCCCAATAAGTGGTACTCATTCCATTTGGATAATTACCATTGTAAGTGTAAAGGGCCTTGGTACCTGAATGAACTCCATTTGTAGGCCCCAGACCTGAATCGTATCCCCATGCCCAACCACCTGCCGACTGTAAGGTCCAGCCATGATTTGAATTTTCAAAGCCCCAAGACCATTCTTGTGGTAATAACTGCAAACCATCCGATTTGTTGACATCGATACGGTCCAATAGAGCGCCACTTGCGTTCCAATGAGATTCACCCGATAGGGAAATTGCATCATTGAATGCAAGTGCATCGGGTTGCAGGTTGAGATCGATTGATTCAACTGTGTGACCATTTGGAACTTCTGCTTTCAATGCTGATGAGGACCCATTGAGGCCATAGATTGGCATCGATGCATCCTGATTGATGCCAGTTTCAGATGACATGGTAATGCCCTCCAAATCATCCTGAATTGGCGGCTGAGCCCCCATTATAGCCACCGAGGAAAGTAATATCAGGACCATGAACAGAGACTGCGATTTCGCCGGCGCCCCTGTCCGCATACCCCTGTGACGTTAATGGAAGTGTTTGAAACCTTTCCCGCCTCTACGAGGCGAATATCGAAATCTTTTGAGTGCGAAAGGATATGCCCCTATTCGGTTCAAGGCCATTTATGGGCGACTTCAGTGACGAGGAAAAAGCTGCAATGAAAAAGGCCGCAGGAATTGCTGCATGTGAATTTGTGAAGAATGGGATGAAAGTTGGTCTCGGAACTGGATCTACTGTCAAATACACCATTCTGGAACTAGGTAGGAGAATCAGGGAAGAGGGGCTTAAGATACAGGGTATTCCTACATCAGAACAGACCGAGATTATTTCTATAGAGCAAGGTATAGAACTAGTTAATTGGGCGGATTGCTCAGGTTTGGACATCGTGATTGATGGTGCCGACGAATTTGATTCAGAACTACATTTAATCAAAGGTGGAGGGGGTGCTTTGCTACGCGAAAAAATTGTGGCGGAATCCAGTGGTTCAATGGTCGTAGTTGCTGATGCAACTAAGAAAGTGCAAACTCTAGGTGACTTCCCACTACCTGTTGAGGTCAACCCCTATGGGTGGGAACAAACAATGCGTCGTTTACAAAATCTGTGCCCTGGAGAAGTTTTGGTGCGAAAAAATGCTGACGGAAGTACATTCCTTACCGACAATGGGAATCCGATTCTCGACGCCTGTTTCGGATCCACAATCGATAAACCTCGCGAAATGGAAGCGGTAATCAGAAGTATTGCAGGAGTTGTGGAAGTAGGACTTTTTGTGGATATAGCAGATGTTATTGTTCTTGCTGCGCAGAATGGTTGCGAAATTATTCGTAAAGAAAATTCACGTATTTGAGATGAAGCGTATCCGTCAGACTCATAGATGGTTGTCCAGTCGCGAGGTCGGGCGCTTAGCTTAGCTAGGTAGAGCGACGGGCTCTTAACCCGTAGGCCAGGGGTTCGAACCCCCTAGCGCCCGTACTGAATGAAGTACAGCATCGCTTCACGAGAGAGTAGTGCCAGCTTCGCCGCGTATGGCGGATAAGGCATCACCTGGCTGGCATAATATTACATCCATCAAAGGCTTCTGTTCCTTGGCATCAAGAAGAGCAGAAACTTTGGGGCCCATGCTCCCTTTTGGAAACTGATTTTGATTGAAGTATGCACGGAGGTCTTTAATTGATACACTTTGGAGTTTTTTCTCATCCTTTTTACCAAAATTAATCTTGATTGAATCAACTGCTGTGCTAATAATAAATAAGTCAACATCAAGAGATTGAGCCAATAGACTAGAAACAAGATCTTTGTCAATTACTGCTTCGACACCGTGGAATCCTGTTTCATCAACAAGTACAGGAATCCCACCACCTCCGCAAGCAAGGACAATTGCTCCAGCCCCAGATAATGCTAATATTGCGTCTGTATCTAAAATCTCAATTGGGCGAGGTGATGGTACAACTCGGCGTAACCCTTTGCTAGTTTCAGCAACCGTCCAATGCGAAGGAGGGGGCCCTAAGATAATTGGGCCAATGGGTTTGGTCGGCATAGCAAATGCTGAATCTTCAGTATCTACTGCTACTCTTGTGAGTAAAGTTGCAACTTGTTCATGGCGTTTCCTTGCCGTCAACAACCCATCTAACTTTGTTGCAATATCATGGCCAATTGTACCTTGTGTTGCAGCAACCCAGTAATCTAAACCCTCAGGTTCACCTCCAAAACTTTCCTCCAATAACAACATCTGGCCAACTTGAGGGCCATTTCCATGAGTCATGACAATAGAGTAACCGGCCTCAAGTAAATCAAAAATATCGCTTAGGACCAAATCAAGCGCACGATTAGGTTCGTTAGGGGAAATTGGATTAGACAAGGCATTTCCGCCAACTGCATAAAGACAAGTTCGATTTTTTTGGTTATGGCTGATGTTTAATTCAGCACGGGAATCGGGAATAATATTCATTATATTCGCCGCCCCATAATTGAGGCAGAATCGATTATGCAAATCAAAGTTCGCTGTATTATCGAAGAGCGCATTCAAATGTCCGAGGTACTTCACAAGAGCCGGAGCGCATCTAGATGCAGAAAGATATCTTCATCGGAGAAGTCCAGAGTGGACACTATGACGGGCAGAAAATTGAACTGAAAGGATGGGTTAATCGCTCACGCGGTTCGAAGAAAATCTGGTTTATCGTTCTTAGAGACAGTACTGGGAGGATTCAATGTGTCGCCAAAAAAGATACGGTTGGTGAAGATATTTTTGATGCCCTTCGAGGTGCTTTAATCGAATCGAGTTTGATTATTCGAGGAATTGTCAATGTCGATGAACGCAGTGAAGGTGGCCATGAACTAGTGATTGAATCAGCCGAGGTTGTTGGGCCTGTGAATCCAGAATCACCATTTCCAATAACTGAAAGTGCAATGGAAAATGCAGATGGTGGGGAAACTGAATTCTTACTTGACAATAGGCATTTGTACTTGCGTACTGGAAGAATGACACAAATGCTGAAAATACGATCAAGTGTATTCGGCGCAATCCATTCATATTTCAGAGACAGAGATTTTACCGAATATCAGGCTCCCTGCTTTGTCGCGGGTGCTGTAGAAGGGGGTTCCACACTATTCGAAGTGCCGTATTTTGGAAGAAAGGCATATTTGACACAGTCGTGGCAACTATATGCAGAAGCTGCAATGCCTGCTTTAGAGAGATTGTACACTATTGCTCCATCCTTCCGTGCCGAAAAAAGTAGAACACGGAGACACCTTACTGAATTTTGGCATGCTGAAATGGAAATTGCATGGGGGGGGAACTCTGAAGTAATGCAGCATGGAGAAAACTTAGTTCGACATATTTCTCGCACATTGATAGATGAAAGAGAATCGGAATTGAGCAATCTGGGACGAGACCTTGATCTTATCGCACGGTATGCCGACAACCCCTATCCACGGATGCGCTATGATGAGGCAATTGAAACCCTCCAAGGAATGGGTGTTGCTGTGGAATGGGGTCAAGATTTAGATTACTCAAAGGAAAAGGTACTAACTCAAGATTTTGAAGTCCCACACTTCCTCACTCACTATCCTAAAATCGCGAAACCGTTCTACCACAGACCTGATCCAGACGACCCGAAATACGTCTTATGCCATGATTTGCTAGCACCAGAAGGATACGGTGAAATTATTGGAGGCGGCGAGAGGACATGGTCGGAAAAAGAAATTCTTGAACGCATAGATGAAGAAAATACACCAAGGGAACCTTATGAATTTTATATTGATGTACGGAGGTACGGGGGGGTCCCTCATGGAGGGTTCGGACTTGGTGTTGATCGGGTTTGCTCTTGGCTATCTGGTGCTGACCACATTCGAGAAGTAATTCCATTCCCAAGGGATAGCCGAAGAGTTACGCCCTGAGGTGCAAGGATGTGGGTCTGGTTCTGCATCACATTCATTCTCATTTTACTTGGCTTACTAATACGTCAGCGTTGGAAAGTAACTGCTGAATGGATTCGAAAAGAAAAGGAACTGTCGGAAGAAGAGTATGCCATGTGGTGCCGTGAGCAAGAACGGAAATCCGAAGCCTGGAGTGAGCGGATGAAAGGGGTTGAAACTGCATTCATCCTACTGCTCTCTGCCGCAATGCTAGGGCTTTGGTTCATGATTTAGTCAACCGTTTTTGGCATACGATCAATTTGTTTCCCAAGTACATACAATATCATGCTTGCAGTTAGTGAGAAGACACCTACAAATGTGGCAACAAATGCTGCTAGGGCGACACCTATAGATACGCTGTCATGAGGGCCTCCAAATTCAATCAATTCTTGCGCCATTTCAAACCCTAAAATAAAGAAAATGATACCTGGTACGCCAAACAAAAGTAATGGGTGTCTACTTTCAAGCATCCAATAAAAGAACTGTGCAAATCGACTTGCACTTGCCAAAGATTCCCTCGCAGGTGGCCCTTCTGGTGGATCTAGTTCGACTACTCTTAACTCGATTTCAGCCCCTAACGAACTAGGGACGTCATCGCAAGATTGCTTGGCAATAGCAGCCAATCCTACTTTTGATGCACAAGCAAATTGAATATCTGCTTCGGAATAAGAGTAGGTATCTGATGAAAGTGGGGTGTCCAATCTAGATGATTCAACTCTCCTATTTTGGGTTCGATGTTTGAACGCAAGGAATACATCGTGCCCTTGTCGAGAAAGCCCAACTGTACGGGCCATGTCGGAAAGACTCCAGCCAGAATCCAATGCTATAATCACTGTTCTTTCTTCACCAATTATTGAATCCGTGAGCAATCCGGCAATTGTTGGAGCGTCAGTTTCCCCGTGGTGAGGAATTACATCTGCACCACATTGCTCAGCAAGGACTCGAGTTTCGTCATCATCACCGAGGTTTATGACTGCGATTCTATCGCAAAAATCTCCGGCCCTGACTACCGCCGAAGAAATTCGCAAGGCCTGGTTTCGAACAATGATAACCAGTCTCATACGACCGCCTGAACCGGGCGCCGATTCAATGATTCGGTCGGATAGGGTTCAAAACGCGACTTGAAGAACCTAGCGTGGGTAGCCAGAAACATGCATCCGGTCTGCGTAGTTATGCCGGCACGGAATGAAAGCAAACACATAGCAGCCAGTATTCATTCTATCCCAGATTCTGTAGACTGGATTTATGTCATAGATGATGGATCAACTGATGACACAGGTGCTATTGCTAGGGCTACATTGGGGGCCCGAGGTAGTGTTCTCCGAACGGAAGGGTTAGGGGTAGGAGGGGCTATCGCAAAGGGAAGTCAAGCTGTTTTAAATTTAGACCAGCGAGAGTGGATTGTTGTTGTAATGGCTGGAGACGGTCAAATGGATCCTAGTGATTTAACCACAATTATAGAACCCATTGAAAAAAAACGGGCAGATCATGTGAAGGGTAATCGATTCCTACACCCTGAAGGGGCAAATGGAATGCCATTTATTCGCAGATTAGGAACATGGTTATTATCAATATTAACTTCATTAGCAAGTGGCCGTAAATTCGGAGACACACAGTGTGGTTACACTGCAACATCCAGGGGGATGTTGGAAACATGGAATTGGACTGATACTTGGAAGGGGTATGGGTACCCCAATTGGTGGCTTATGGAAGCCAGTCGACTGGATTTCAAAATTGAAGAAGTGCCTGTCAAATCAATATATGCTGATGAGAAATCAGGGATAAATCTGTTCAAATTTCTTCCATCTGTTTCCTGGATGTTATGGAAGGGAGTTTGGAGACGAGGGTTTGACTGGTACGTTACTGGAAAAAAGTCATCACGAATTGTGCGATGGAGAGCCTGCACTCTTTGGTTCGGATCATGGTTAACCTTATTCTTGTCACTAAATTGGCCCTTGTTATTTGTCACAGTTCCAGTTACATTTACGCTCTTGACACACCTTGACCGTAAAGAGGCACATAGGAGAAAATCAGGAGGGTGGGCTGCTTGAGTATAGATGATGTAAAATCGCTCTGGAAATGGGTTGGAAGTGGAGCGTTTCTGGCGAGTATGTGTTGTTTCCCCAGTGTACTACTAGCCGGTTTGGGGCTGATGTCAATTGGTGCAGCTGATGCCCTTTCAAAGAACATGTATTTCGGCCCAGCGCGGTGGATTTTGTATGGGATGGCTGCTATTTTGATCACTTTTGGTCTGATTCGCTACTTCAAAGGCCAAGGGATTTGTGATATAAATGAAGTGAAGCGACAAAGGAAGCGGATAATCAATACTGTGATGATTGCTATTTTTTCGACCATAGCAACTTATCTGATATTCAATTATGTAATTCTAGAACTACTGGGTATAGCAGTAGGGTTGCCATGGGAAGAAGATGCATTTTGGAATTGACATTATACAATGCCGAAATTGAGTGGACCCGCTCAGATTTGAACTGAGGTCTGATGCTCCCAAAGCATCGAGCATAGCCAAGCTAACCCACGGGTCCGTGAACTGGTCGCAGCAGCCATAACGGATGAAGGTTATTACAACAACCGCCAGACTCCAGGCTCGATGAACAATAATTCTCCAGCCGCATTTGCCGCATCTAAAAAGTTCTCAGAGGTAATCTTCGAGCGCATCTGATCCAACACCATTTGAACCGATTCTAAAGTTACAATTCCTTCATTATCAGCCGCCAAGGACAGAACTCTTTCCCCATCTACATTTCTTGTTCTCGATGGGCGGAAATCCAATTCTGCGCTTTTGTCCATCCATTGCTGTAATTCATCACGGATTTCAGGAGGTGTGTTGTGCAATGTGACTGCCTTTTGAGCATCTTCTGGCTTATTGTGGCGTGAAATAATTTCATTTTCAGAATGGTTACAATGTAAACAACGGATATCTTTCGATCTCGAGGATTTACCATATGCCCTGCCGCAAGGAGTACACAGCCGAACAACCCATGTGGTCTCCATAATTCCATTCAGAACGCGGAGGTTATTGAGGAGTTGCTCAAAATCCAAAGTTAGTCTTACCTGAACCGCCTAGTCCAGTGGGGCCGCCGGCACTCCCTCCAATTGAAGAAATTCCCAAATTCCGGGATCTTGTAGGTCCGCTTGAATCACCAATACTAAGGCTGTTTGGCAAAATCAAGGCTGCCAGAACTACTCCATGAAACCCTTCTTGTGCTTCAATTTCATCAACAGCACATTCGAACATTGGTCGGCCATTTTCATCCTTCCTATATTCCAAATCACGGTTCTCTGCTTTACTTCTTAGGTTTAATTTCAAATCAACCTCACATTCTTCCATACTACCATTCTGTGAAAGTGTAGAAACAATTGCACATTCATCACCCTCTGGTGTAGTACAAAGTGCCCAAGCAACACCAGCAGAGGCTATTCCTTGGTTAAAAACTGTGGCCTTAGACAAGTGACATTCGACCAAACTACCCATCGGTAAGTCTTGAGGCAAACCCGGTTGAAAACCCATGGGCAACATTGCACCTTGTGCCTGAATTAAACGGGCATCTCCCAACCCCAATTCTACAAGTGCTTGATCCATTGCATGTTCTTCGTTGTCTCCGAATGGAGAAACCGCTGTCATCACCCACCCTGTAAGGCCCCCACTGAAGCCTTGCGGTGGTTTACTTCGAGCACTTCGGTTTGAACCCAAACCGGGTCCGACACTGAAATCCATGGTGGACCGAGGGGGGTTCGGTTCATCAAGGGCAGGGTAGAGGGGGGGAGCATGGTCAACCCTCGTGCAACCGTACTTGGTGTCGTATTTACTTTGTTACTTGGGGCGAGTATATTCACAATTGCACGTGATGGTGGAGTCGATGTAACTGCATGGGCACTTCTAGGGCTAACTGTCGCATTCGCCGCCGCCACCGTAATCGCATTTTTTACTGAAGAAGAAAGAACTTCATTCCCCAAAGAAACCGGTAACCTCGCAATTTCACATTCAAACAATGAATCGCAAAATCTGCCAAATCCCGAAGATGTCGGTTTTGACATCCCAATTTTATGATTAAAACAATCGTATTGTTTCAAGATTTTGCGGTGAGTGAGTTCGGACTTTGAAAGTCTTAGCGAGATCCTTCCTGAATTCAGCACATGTATGTGCATCACCATGGTGGCAAATTATTGTTCTAGGTTTGGGGTTCATTGCTTTGACATAATCCATCAACTGTCGGCGGTCCGAATGTCCACTGAAACCATCAATTGTAATTACATCACATTGTATAGGCACCATATGAGTATGCCCATCATCATTGATTGGGACCTCTGAGAATCCTTTCTGTAAGCGTCTCCCCAATGTCCCATCAGCTTGGTAACCGACGAAACAGAGTGTGTGATTCGGTTCAGGCGCCCAGTGCTTGAAATATTCAACAATTGGGCCGCCAGTCATCATCCCACTTGTTGCCAATACAATACAAGGTGAAGGGTCAAGGAGAATTGATTGTCTCTGATCTCGTGAAGAAACTTGCTTGAACCACGGGGAATTAAATGGATTGTCATCTCCACCTTTCAACACCTTCTTTCGCAAATCTCTGTTTAGCGCATCGGGGTGGCTTGCATGAATTGCAGTTGCTTCCGAAATCATACCATCAATCCAAACTGTCACAGGTTCACAATCGCCGGATTTGAATAATTGATCTATTGCAATCATAACTTCTTGGGAACGCCCTACAGCAAACACTGGACAGAAGATTTTCCCTTTCCTAGAAAGGGCCCTTTGGACTAGGTCTTGCAACTCTTGAGTGGCTTCTTGGCGGGTCGGTTGGAAATCTTTTGCGCCTCCATATGTCGACTCCATAATCAAAGTTTCAACCCTTGGAAATCTTACTGCTGCTGCATCATAAAGCCATGATTTTTCGTATTTTATATCACCACTAAACACGATATTATGCTTGCCATCACCAACATGCATGTGAAGTGATGAGGAGCCGAGAATATGACCGGCGTTGTACATTGTAAGTTTAATATCAGGGGCAATGTCAATTGTCTTCCCCCAGTCCACATCTACGATGTGCTTGATTAATTCTTGAACATCGCCGAGACTATAGGGTGGTGGATTTCCTTCTGCCCCTGCAACTTTGATGTAATCACTTTGCAGTAAAACCATCAAATCGCGAGTTGGTGGAGTGCAGTATACAGGTCCACGATACCCATACTTGAACATCACTGGTAAAAGGCCAATGTGATCAATATGTGCATGCGTAATTACTATTGCATCTAAATTTTCGAAAGGGAGTAATTCAGGTGCATTGAAAAACGGCATTACTTCACTGAGATTTGTTGTCGGTTTGGCTCCGACGTCGACGATAATTTTTGACTCATTGGTTGTCACAAGGTGCATCGCTCGACCTACTTCTCGGTATGAACCAAGTGCTGTCAAACGACACCATGCAACGCCTGATCGTTGTGGGCGATAAATACGGGTGCCGAACTTTCGCATCAGCGCTTTCCGATCTTCGCCATTTTCCTGACGATAGCGCCGAATATTGTGCATTGTTGCACTCTCTATTGGAGATGCTCTTTCGGTGCGTACCTGCCATCCAGTTTCTGCTCTAATCTTTCGCACAGTAACACCCTTTGCACCCACGGCTTGTCCAGGGTCTGTGCAGACTACAGTGACCTCGGACACAGCACCATCAAAGTAGATTCTCTTAAGTCCAGCTTCATCAGGAATTATATCTCGAATAAATAATTCTGCATCCTTCATATCAATCAAAATATCTGCTGAGGGACGGATTTCAACTCTACGTTTGATTGTTTTTGCTATTTTTGAGGCAAGGTTTTCCCCTCCTTCAAATCGTTCAGGAGTCGATGTCACAATTGCAATACTTGCTGCTTCAAGATCAACTTCGTAATCAATATCTTTCGGCACCAAACTCTGGATTTTTTTCTTTACTTCTTGAAATGTCAGTCGCATATTGCAACCTCCTCACCCGTGCATACACGCATCACTCAAAACGTCCAATGGACGTGAGGACGGCGCGAGCGCCGGGATTTTGATTAGCACTGAGCAATCAGTGCTGAAAGTTCTGCTTCATCCAGTAATCGGAAACCAGATTTCTCAGTAATTACTGACAGATCCATTCCGTTGCCACTGGCAGCATCACGTTGTGCACTAGCGAGTAGTGCTTTCGCAGCAACCTTGAGGGCTTCCTTTTCACTCATTCCTTTCTTGAATTGATCTTCGAGAACACCATACATGTAAGGTGACCCTGAGCCTGTAGCACAATAATCGTCAGGAATGGATCCACCTGCAGAATCGATAGAGTATACGTGGCCACCATCAGCATCCACGCCAGCAATTAGTAACTGAACCCAATGTGGGCGGCCAACTAGAATATTTGCAGTTAGTGTTGCTGCGCCTTTAACCGTCATTTGACATCCTCTCTTCAACTCAAAGAGGTTCATTTCGGCTGCAAGTGTGCGCGATAATGACTGAGCATGGCCAACCAAGCCAGCAGTTGTTAAAGCTAGGTTGTCAGCAATTCGAAACAATTTCTGGACACTCTTATTGGCTACAAAGTGGCCCATGGTCGCCCTATGATCCGCTCCAACGACTACGCCGCCGTCAAAGCAAATTCCAATTGTACTTGTTCCAGTCTTGACTGCCTTCATCTCTGCATCCAAATTATCCGCCTCCAAAAGTCGCGTGCTACACGTGAGGACATTTGTGCCATTCAGGAGTCCTTTATCAACCTCCCGCCGCATGTCCTATTTGTGCACCACCGAACCCTCTGAGGTCGTGGAGGTTATTGAACCTATGAAGTCGTACGGGTCCGAGGGTTGAAGGATTGAGACTAGGTGTGAGGTTGTATGGAGGAGGAGTCAGGTGGGCCAAGATGGATGGAAATGCCATCAATTTCAGAGGATTTTGAAGGGCCGATTCAACCTTCTGAAGCCTACCATGACCTTGGAGACTTATATCCAGATGCACCAGTCCCATCGTTCAGGGGAGATGTCATCATCCATCGAGCCGTGTTGCATGATTCCTCAGGGATCAATCAATTGTTTGATTGGACCGCTTCAGGTGACATCACTATAGTCGAACTGAAACGATTGATGCACCGTGAAATTGAGTTCGCATCTACAATTTCTCGTCTGCAAAAAATGGTTGAAGGGGAACTTGGGGGTTCATTGGTACAAATTGGTGATGAAAGATTGATCATTTTACCCACTGGATTCCAGGGGATGAAGGGGCTTGAAGATGAAGTATTCGCCCCGAATGAGTGATGAGGTCGGCCCATGCAGAGTATCATAGATGTTGATTGCATTGTATGCGGGCATTCTGATGGACTCTTAATGCTGGCACATACCGAAGAAATCGCTTACTTCGGAGAGCATACTCAAGTCACTTTGTCATGCCCTGGATGTGGATGGAGGCAGACAGATTTCATCCCTGCTGAATCTCGAGAGCCGGCATGTCTTTCCTTCGAAATATCGAGTTCCGAACACATGTCAATTAGAGTAATTAGGGGCTCAGGCTGCACAGTAAGATTAGTGGAATTGGATCTCGAAGTTCGACCAGGGTCGCAATCTATGGGATATGTTTCCAATATCGAAGGCGTACTCAATCGGTTTCAGGATGTTATCGAAATGGTAGGACGTGAAGCGATTCTCGAAAATGATGATGATGCCGTCGAAGAAATCTCTGACTTGATGAATAATGTCTCCAAAATTCGCACTGGAGAACTCACTGTAACTCTTGAAATGCTTGACCCTTGTGGACATTCACTCATTCTCTCTGAAAAAACCAATTCCCGACCATTAACAAGCGAGGAGTTGGGTCAATTACCAGTGGGTCCTGCTGCTGGACTGATGGAAACTGGGGCGGCTCATTCGCGCTCACAGTCACAAAATGAACAATGAACATATTCATTGGACCCATGCAGATGGTGAACAATATGGAACGACGTCCGGCCACTGAAATTTTTTCAGAATGGGCCGAGAAGGGGCGGGATGAAGGAATGGAAAGTGGTCATGCCCCGTCAGTAGAAGCTATGCTCGAATTAGCACTACCAAAGGTGGAACCTGACTTTTTAGCAATTGATGTGGGATGTGGAAACGGATGGGTTTGTAGAAAATTGAAGAAACATAATGATTGCAAGAATGTTGTGGGGATTGATGGTTCAGATGCTATGATTTCTAAGGCCAATAGTATTGACTCATCGGGCGATTATATACACGCAGACCTACCTGAATGGAAGCCTTCGAGAAAATTTGATTTGATTCATAGCATGGAGTTTCTCTACTATCTTACAAATCCACTTAATATGCTGGAAACTTTCCATAAAGAATGGCTGACTGATGGTGGAATTCTAGTTGCTGGTGTTGATTATTACCTTGAGAACAAAAAAAGTCACGACTGGCCTGATGCCCTAAATGTGCACATGACTCAATTGGGAATTGATGAATGGAAAAACGGGATGATTGAAGCAGGATTTTCGGATGTGGAAATACATCAAGTTGGAAAGAAAGAGGGATTCATTGGGACATTAGTCATGATAGGTCGAAGATAGTCAATTCTCTGCCAAAAAATCGGTAACTAAATGCGAATTCTGTTCTCTCAATTCACTTAATTCTGTCAACCAATTTGCAGCCTTTTCAATTGTCATTGACTTCAATTCACCACTTAGTAGGTCTCCTGTAGCATAACTACGGCGAATTTCTTCTAATGTGGCATCATCTTCTTCAAAGAAGAATTTGAGATATTGGAACGCAACGTCAATGTCTGGATTACCACCTAGGCGGCGGTGCTCCTCGACAGTTGATTGACCTCCTGAAAATGAGCGTTTGAACTTCTTCTCCATCATCTTGATATCTTCATTAAGGAAAATTGTGGTTTCAGGCATGGAAGATGACATTTTTCCGCCAGTCATACCGACTGCGAATCGGTGATATGTGCTGCTGGGTTGAAGTAAACCAGGACCACCCATACTTCTCTCAAGTTGTAGTAATGCCATTCGAATAGGATAACGATCTTTTGGTGTAGCAGCAGGCAAATCAACAATGCCATGTTTAGCATCTGCCATGATATCTCCGTAACCAACTTCTTGTAGAGAGCGGACTATTCTCGAGAAAACGAGTTTTGTAGTTGCTTTGTCACCTGAAACAATGCTTTGGTTTTCATCCATTATCGATACTGTGATTCGCAACCCCCCATTCTTTCTTCCATTGACGTTAAACCAATTTGTCTTGCTGGCCAAACCCCTACATAATCGGATATGAGGGTCTTGATCAACACCCACTGGAACCACAATTGGTCGGAGACCACCATATTCGTCCAATTGAGGGTGGAGGATATCCCCGGCCTGAACCAATGGAGCCTGGACATGAGCCAAATTTGTATCACCTTGGAATCCATAAATTGCCTCAAACTCTGAAAGATTGGTCCTTTTCCCAAGTGTGAAACCCAT
>JASLKH010000095.1 GCA_030747675.1 Candidatus Thalassarchaeaceae archaeon
GTTTGATGGCTAAAATGTCGGGGAATCTTTCACTTTCTCGTTTGCATTTGTCACGAGCGTTGCATTCAGCAACATTAGTTGACGATGTGGGCGCTGAAATGAGAGCAATGCATCAACTGGGCCTCCTTGCTTTGGCAACTGATGATTGGTCTAGGGCAGCCTCTTTGTTTGAAACCTCGGATAGACAAGCTCAACTCATTGGCGCACATCGTCTCCCTCACCTTGTTTCTGCGGCGATTTCGCGCCACCTTAATGGTGATCAAGTAGCGGCTTCAACTCACATCAAAGCAGCCTATCCTCTTGTTCAAAATAATAAGGCAGAGTCTACAGATATGTTAACGAGTATTGGTAATGCCTTATTGACAGTGGATTGCCCTGGTTTGGCAATTGAGGTGCTAGATGAAGCAATGGAATGTGCTATTGAATCGGACCAAACAGGTCGCTTGGAGATGTTGGCAGATCATCTATTACTTGCCAATACTGCGATGAATAATCGCGAGCAAGGTCAGTTTGATGGTTTGCGCCAATTGCTTGATGGACTAAATGATCTCCATGAAGATGCAGTTGAAGAATTTGAAGCGAAAATAGTTGAAATTGATGAGCGCACTGCAGAACTCTCGAAACCATTGGATGAAACTTGGACTGAATGGCAAGATGCCTCACGTCTTATTCCGGATGGCCAACCATTGACAGTATTACGAATCGATGAAGATGATGATGGGAGGGCCTTGATAATCACTCATCATTCTAAACTAGGAGCACTTGGACTATGGCTTCCAGAAGGTGGAATTCAAGCCGCACCAGGTAATTTGATTCAAATCCAGAGTAGTAAAGTCAAGGTTGCTAGCCCTCCAAATTCACTTCGTGATATGCACAACATCAGGGGTTTGGTTGCAATTGAAAACCCCGACATGCTTACATTTTCTGTACGAACAGAAGAGATAGTCGATGAGGAAGATGAAACTATTGATTGACATTCACTCATTTGCTGAATACGATGAAATAGAATTTAGCACATCCAAATCCTGAACCTCATCGATATTCACATGCAACCATTCATCAGCCACTTCAAATCGCTCTGGCGTACATAGATTGCGAAGAGGCGTATCAGGCTGAGAGCATCGGATACGCGCAATATCTTCTGGCATGAGAAGTAAAGGATGCCCTCCTCGTCCATCTTTGCTTGGGCAAGAACAAATTTCCATCGTTAGGAGTTGATTCAAAGTGGAATTACTAAACCCTGGTCTGTCAACAGGAACAACTAGCAGACGAAACGCCCCTTCGCCTCCCTTTGTATCAAGAATTTGCTTTAATCCACATTGAAGTGAACCAGTTCTTCCCGCTTCTGGGTTTGGATTGATGACGATAGTCCGTTCGGGAAGCGCAGTCATGATGTCAACAACAATATCAGAACGTGTTACTATTACTGGTTCCAGATTCTTCGCTTCAAGGCGTTCTACAATATACTCTATGAGTGTCTTTTGACCAATTTTGACAAGCGCCTTGGGTTGCCCTAGTCGAGAACTGGCCCCTGCGGCCAGAACAATACATCTCACAAGTTCACCTCAAAGGTCCCGAGTCATTTCACGTCCGATGATCATTCGTTGAACTTGAGATGACCCTTCGTAAATTTGCATAACTTTCGCAGCACGCATTAATCGTGCTACTGGATACTCTTCTGAATATCCGTAGCCACCGAAAATTTGTACCGCATCAGTGGTAACTTCCATTGCTGCATCAGCAGCAAATCGCTTTGCATGGGCAGCACTTTCGGTGTTGCGAATACCTTGATCGGACTCCCATGCAGTTTTCCAAGTCAATGCTCGACTCGCTTCAATTTTCGTTTTCATATCGGCGAGCATAAATTGGATTGCTTGATGCTGGTGCAATTTTTTACCAAATGTTTCCCGCTCGTTTGAATATTGTAGTGCATGTTCGAATGCAGCCCGACTAATCCCTGTCGCATGAGCGGCAATATTGGGTCTCGACAAATCAAATGCTTTCATTGCATTGAACCAACCGTTGCCTTCAACACCCCCAACTAAATTTGCTGCTGGGACCCTTACATTTTCGAAATTAATTGCACGGGTATCAGATGCTCTTTGGCCCATGTTTCTTTCTTTCTTTCCTAATGACATACCATCTAGCCCAGATTCAACAATGAATGCACTCATCCCCTTGTATCCTGCATCTTTGTTGGTGTAGGCCAGAACAAAGAACCAATCGGCCTTACCTGCGCCAGTAATCCACATTTTAGAACCATTGATGATGTAATCATCACCGTCTTTTACTGCAGTAGTTGTAATGCTAGCAACATCAGAACCAGCACCTGGCTCAGTCACTGCATATGCTGCAATTCTAGGTGCTTCAATAAGTCGTCCGAGGTACTTTTCTTTCTGTTCTTCAGTACCACCAGTAATGATTGGAGCAGCCGTCAATCCGTTACTATAGGCTGCAGTAGCGAATCCTGGGTCGCCCCATGCGAATTCCTCCTGTACCAAGACTTCTACCATTGTCCCCATGCCCATTCCACCGTATTCTTCAGGGACATGTAAATTCATCAATCCCAAATCATGAGCGGCTTCAATTGCCTCCATTGGGAATTCACTTGTCGCATCCCAATGTTCAGCCATAGGACGGATATTTTCTTGTGCAAATTCATGAGCCAGTTCTCGTAGCATCTCTTGCTCTTCGGAGAGTTTGAAGTCCACCATGTCACGTCCACCTGTTTTCTGGTCTTAGCATTCACCCACACAGATTTCGCAGATGTTGTACAACAAGATTTGCTGTGGGAATTGTATGATCCTCTAGTGGTGGTGCAAATGGAACAGGTGTATCTAGAGCCCCAATCACGGCTGGTGGGGCTTCCAACGTCCAGAATGCTTCTTCTTGTATGCGGCTGCTAACTGTGTGACCCAATGCCCCAGTATACTGTGCCTCTTGCAAAACCATCAATCGACCTGTGCGTTTGACACTATCAACACAGGTTTTTGCATCAAATGGAGCGAGAGTACGTAAATCAACAATTTCAATTTCCTTTCCTTCTGCGGCCAATGTTTCTGCTGCTTTGAGAGCAACGTGTACCATTGCTCCCCATGTGACTAGTGTTGCATCAGAACCACCACGGACAATATTTGCCTTTCCAATTTTGTAAGTCCCACCGGATTTGATTACTTGTTGAACCGAATCTGTATCGACTTGCATGTGAATTCTGTCTCCCCAACCAGTAATTCCTCCCCGGAGACCATACATCCCAAGGTGTTCTAAGTATACCACGGGATCTTGTAAAGAGGAGGCCTCAACGAGTAAGTCAAAGGCATCCTGAGGATTGCTTGGGAAACAGATTACAAGACCTGGATCATTGAGGAACCAAGATTCAATCATATTCGCATGAAATGGCCCACTACGTGTTTTTGCTCCCAGTGGTATTCTGACAACTAACGGAACATCTGCACCCCATCGCCAGCGCAGTTGAGCCGCGTTATTGATTAGAGGATTCATTGCAAGAGCTGCGAAACCACCGAATTGAATTTCTGCGATGGGTCGCATTCCACCCAAAGCTGCACCAGTGGCTGCGTGAATGATGGCGGCTTCAGAAAGTGGCATATCGAGTAAAAGATCACCATGTCCAGCATTCTTGAGAGGTATTGTCATCCCAAATGCTCCAGCAACTTCCATATCTTCTCCCATGAATATTGTTGATGACCCATAACGTTCGGCGATATTGACCAACCCATTCTGAATCGCACGGCTGTAGGACCATGCATTTGCATCATCCGAGAATTGCAGAGTTATTTCCCCAGGTGGAACCGGTGCATCACTTGGTGTTGAATCTTGGGTTTTCATTCGTTGAAGTTGCATTTCATGAGTATCAGCATCATGGAAACTAGTGATTCCTTTGGTGACTGTATGCGGTTCTGGCCAATCCATGGCCTCCATTTCAGCACGCCCAGCATCGACGTATGCTTGTTCTTCTTCCTCCATTCTTCCAAGTACTTGTTCTTCTACCCCCAATTTCAGAAGTAAAGAACGATGGTTTGGCACTGGATCCTTTTCTTCCCAATAAGCGAGCATCCCTTTGTTTGCATAACCAGGGGGGTTCCCACTAGGTGAACCAAGGTACAAATCATCATGATGATGTGCATGTCCACATCCACGCATAGTTTCAACATGGATTAGCACTGGTCCTCCACCTTCCATTGCGAATTCTCTTGCAGACGCGATTGAAGCATGAAAGAGAGTTGGGTTTGAACCATCAATTGTCCAAGAGGGGATACCCATTGCTGCACCTTTGTCCCCCCATGTTTCAGATGCAGATTGCCCTACTGTGAAGGTATCAAGAGCAATTTGGTTATTTTGAATCATGAAGGCTATTGGTAGTCCACGAGCTCCGGCGAAATTCATGGCTTCCCAAAACTCTCCTGACGAACTGCATCCTTCTCCCACAGGTGCAAATTGGAATCTTTTCATTTCCAACCGCTTACTGGCCAAAGCAAAACCTGTGGCAGTAGCACTGGCAATTGGTAATGGCGCAGTAGGAGGTAATACGCCGAGTTCCATATTGCCAATATGCAAATCTCGTCCTCCTGACCCGGGATTTCCACCATCCATGTATGAATCAGCCTTCCCCATCTGGGCAGCAAATAATTCAGTTGGTGTTTGGCCCATTGCTAAAGCGAGACCAATGTCTCGAATCATTGGAGCAACAATATCGCCAGTATGCATTTCTCCACTTGGCTTATCTTTTGCAAGTTGCAAAGCGGTTGCGCAAGCAACAATACCTTCCTGCCATGTTGAACGAAACCCCTTCCCTCCAAATTTTCCACCATCAGGAGTTTCGATACCATTTGTGAAAAGATCCTTCAGATGACTATCAAGAGCACGTGTACGAGTCATCCACCTCTGCCAATCCATTCGTTGATCAATGGTGACTGCAGCTGCGTGAGCAATTCTACGGAGACAAAGGCGCACATCAATTAGCAAGCGTTTGGCCCGCCGAGATAGGTGAAGTGCCCCAGTTCTTCTCGGGATTATCTCTTTTTCATCTATTTTCAATTCTGTTGAGCGCTTTGAAAGATTTTCTTCCAACAGGCTAGCAAATGATTCACTGAAAAGGTGGAAACTAGGCCCATCCCATTCGGAGCCCTCAGATTCAGTTGTAATTTCATCAAAGAGCCACCCAATGAGACGAAGATGGCCATCATGGCGCTCGGCTATGAATCGAATTAATTCTGATTTCACCATGTCTCTTTGAATGGGTTTGGAAAAATCAAGGTGAACCCTTGGTTTCCAATTCTCGCCCCAAAGATTTGGGAGATCAGTCTGGCCCAACCTAAGTCCTCCGGACTGTTGGTTTAGCATACGGCCTAAAACGATGCGGCAAGTTTCGGCGCCCTACGGGCGCCGTCACTCTTCTTCTTCAATCACTTCGGAAAGTGCCTTCATAGTGACTTTGGTGACAACAATTGTTGCGACAATTGTTGCCACTAACCCGATGATTAAAGTCATCATCCCAGTAGTAGATGCAGTAAAATTGTCAAATCCTCCCTCGCGAAGGGCAATTTCCCCTATTGCATATCCATAGTAGGCGTAGGCTAAGCAGAACACCATGCTCGAACAGTTGGAAATGACGAAAGTTCTGAGAGTAACTGGTCCTGCTCCCAGAATATAATTTAACCATTCATCTGGAAGAATAGGTGATAACCTAACCAAAATTGAGATTCGCATACTCTCTTCACCAATTGCATATTCGATATTCCTCATTTTAGGATCACTAGCAACTGCTGCTGAAATAGCATCTCTGAACAACCATCTTCCAAAGAGAAATGCAAAAATCCCACCGATCATGGAACCTGCAAAGTTGATGATGACAGCCCAGTGAAAAGGAAAAATTGCCCCTGCGAAAATTTTGATGAATGGTGTAGGCATTAAGAGAACAACGGCTAACGAAAGTCCGAGGATAAATGCGATAATTCCCCACGAACCTGCACGATCAACTAACTCCATCACAGCATTGTGATTCTTAAACAATAAAACGGCACATGCCAAGCATATTGCAATGAAAATTAGACCTAGTCCTACTCGCCAAACATAGAGGTTTGGTTGATTTTTCTTCATACGTTGGAGGTGTTCCCTCCTTTCGATCAAACCCAAATCTTTAGCAGGTGTTATTCGAGGCAATTTCATTCCTCCTCATCGGGAACATCTGGGAGGGCTTCTAAGCAATCAACAACCATTTGTTGAGCATCTTCCAGTTGTGTAGAATACATTGCGAGATGTTCTCTAACGGGAATTCCCATGTCCCAAAACAAATCCCGAATTATTTCGAGAGAAAGTTTGGTCATTTTCAAAGTATTTGGGTCTAAAGGAACCATGCCATTGAATTCAGTTAGAATTGCTACTTTTTCAGGAGGGTCTAGTAATCGTTCAAGTTGTTCATCGAGCTCACCTTGTATTTTGTCAGCGCGGCTATCCATTGCATCAATCAGGCGACTTCTTCTCTCCGCCTTTTTTTCTGCAACAATTTTTTCTCTTTCATCATCATCAATATCATCATCGACTTCTACTTCAATTTCGGCTCCAAGAATCAATTCGTCAAATGCAAGTCGGAGTAGTCGTTCAAGAACCGCTGCTTCAACATCAGGGGGTGCATCCATTCTAGAAAGTACATTTTCGACAAATTCGGTATCTATCGAATCATCTCCAAGCAATTCTTTCAAAATGGGTAGTGACCACGAGGGGTCACCTGGGGTAACACTCACTTCGAAAAATCCGGAACCAGTTCCTGTGCGGATTACAGCAGGCGGCTCGACAAAAAGTTTCTTTGCATGCTTATCCAATTGAGTAAGTAATTTTGTCATATCAACTGGTTTGGATAACACTTCACTTACACCTGCTTTCGCTGCTGAAACGAGATACTCTTCACCTGTATTTTGAGATAGAATTACGATTCGACATTTTAGAGCAAATTCAGGGTCAGATGAAAGACGACTTGCAGCATCAATTGCATCGCCCGTTTTCCATTCAGCATCGATTAGAACCACGTCAGGCATTGTTGCAAGAGCAGTTGCTTCGCATTGACGCAGCGTCCCCGCCCTTGTGACTGAATATTCCTCACGCTCAAGAGTACCAGCAAGGAGGTTACGGCGCCCCTCCTTTTCGTCTGCAACAATAATTGATGCCATGGGAACGGCCTTCGGCCGTTTCCGACGTCCTTTGAATGTGGCCCTTACTTTGCAACTCAAAATGCGATTCATTCAGTACTTTGGAATGGCCGAATCAACTTCTTCATGCCATGCATGTACCCCTCCTTCAAGGTTGAACATTCTATTGGCTTCAAATCCAAATTGGGTTAGTGCATAGGCCGCCATTGCAGAGCGGAGCCCTGATCTACAATAGAATAGAATATCTCTATCTTTGGGTAAATCTGCTGCTCTCATCAATATTTCATCATGCGGTATGAGGGCATCTGTATCTGGCAATGATACAATAGACGCTTCAATTTCATTGCGAACATCAAGAAATAACGGGTCCCAACCCTTAGCCTTGCGTGAAACATAATCAGTCGGCGAAATCCCAGAGAAGGGGGCATCCATTTTTTTGATTCCACAGAATCCTTCATAGTCAATTAATTCTGTAACTTCATCTCTATTTTCATTGGCTTCAAATGTCAATATTCTCGAAGTCATTTCCAAGGCGTCATAGACTAGAAGCCGTCCTCTGAGTGGTTTTCCAATTCCGATTAAAATTTTAGCAACCTCTGTTGCTTGTATAGAACCAATGACCCCAGGTAAAACACCGAGTACGCCCCCATCTTCACACGAAGGCACTGCCTCTGGAGGAGGCGGTACTGGAAACAAATCACGATATGTTGGTCCCCCGTTTAGGTTGAACACACTCACTTGCCCTTCAAAGCGGTAAATACTTCCATAGACCCATGGGATTCCTAGTATTTCACAAGCATCGTTAACAAGATATCTTGTCGGAATGTTATCGGTTCCATCTAGGACTATATCGTGTCCTTTGATGTAATCTAGTGCATTTTCTGAAGTCAAACGTTCATGATGTACAGTAACGTCGATTGAAGGGTTTAGATTTAGCATTCTTTCCTTAGCTGAACTCGCCTTTGATGTGCCGATATTATCGTCTCGATGTAGAATTTGTCGTTGTAAATTTGATCGTTCAATTACATCATCGTCAATGATTGTGATATGGCCAACACCTGCTGCAGCGAGATAGAACAATGCGGGAGAACCTAGCCCTCCGGCTCCAACACAAAAAACACGAGCAGCCTTGAGTTTAGTTTGCCCTTCTGGCCCTACTTGGGGCAGAACGAGGTGGCGCGCATAACGCGCTCTATCTGCATCGGTAAGGTCTGACATGACACGCTGTGTGACTTCACGCACTTGAGCGCTGCGCCACCAAATTCAGTGGACGTTTTCTTCTAACCACCGTTCAGCATCGATTGCTGCTGCACATCCTTGACCTGCAGCAGTAATGGCTTGTTTGTATCGTGTATCAACGACATCACCAGCAGCAAATACACCAGGGACATTGGTCATAGTATGCTCTGTGTGGATTAAATAACCCTCATCATCAGTATCAACTTGTCCACCAAGGAAACCAGTAATGGGGGTATGTCCAATCGCAATGAATGCACCCGTACAGGATATTCCGTGCTCGCTTCCGTCTCTAGGGTCTTCAAGAATTGCGCCTGTTAATCCATTATCATCAGACAACCATTTCTTGACTTGCCTGAATGTCTGGATTTCGATTTTGGGATGGTTCGCAGCCCGCTCGTACATTACTTTCGAAGCACGGAACACATCTCGTCGATGGATGAGAGTCACCTTGGAAGCAAATCTAGTTAGGAACGTTGCTTCTTCCATAGCAGAATCTCCACCACCTACAACTATGATTTCTTCATCTCGGAAGAAGGCACCATCACAAGTTGCACAGGTCGAAATTCCTCGGCCCTTTTGTGCATCTTCCCCTTCTACACCGAGCCAGATGGCTTCTGCGCCAGTACAAATAATCACAGAATGAGCAAAGAATTCTTCCCCTTCAGTTTCAATTTTGTATGGTTGTTGACTGAAATCAACACTGCCAACATTTCGATCTTGTACCTCTAGGCCAAACCTTTCGGCTTGTGTTCGTAGGTCCATCATCATCTCAGGTCCACCTATTCCTTTTGGATATCCAGGGAAGTTCTCAATATCGCTAGTAAGCATTAACTGTCCACCCGACATGTAGCCTCCAAACATTAGAGGGTTCAGCATTGCACGGGCAGTGTAAAGGCCAGCGGTATATCCAGCAGGGCCTGAACCAATGATAATCACGTTGCGCACATCTTGGCTCATAGGATGTTGGCAAGAACGACATCTCTTCAACCTTCACTGAGCGCCCCCAGAACGGAGCGGAAGTAAATGGATGTCATTTCACACTGGTTCATGGGTTCAGGAGTAACCCAGGGGCGAGCAAAATTTTGGGTAGCAGGTTCAATGGGTGTGTTGCCAGATTTACTGGTTTTCGTTCCAAACACAATCATTTTGTTATTGAGTGGAAGTTCACGACCGGATGTTGATGATTCAACTGTTACAGGGGACTTTGGATGGTATGCATGGGAAGCTTACCAAATCACTCATAGTTTGTTTTGGATTACCATCGGTTTTCTTTTCACTTGGTGGTATTTTGAGAAAAAAGGAGTCAATCAATACTTTTTCACTAATTCCAGTCTATCAGCACGAGATGCTTCTTTTTGGTTATGGCTTCCATGGTTGTTGCATATACTGAACGATATCCCAACTCATACTAAGCAATTTTTCCCGACACCTTTTGTCGCCCCAATTAGTGATATCACCTTCGATGGAGTTCGGTGGTCAACTCCTTGGGTTTGGTTCACAAACCTGGCCATTATTTTGGTAATATGGGGAGTAGTATTTTATCAAAAGAAAAATGTCCATAATTCATAGAGCAGGGGTAGTAATATGGGAAAGATAAATTTGAAAGAAAAGTTGGATAAATTTTCAGATCATTGGTCGCCCAAGGTGATTGCTGAAATGAATGATTACCAATTCAAATTAGTTAAAATAAAGGGCGACTTTGTGTGGCATAATCATACAGATACAGACGAGGTTTTCATCGTGCTTGAAGGCTCAATGAAAATTGAATTTGAGAATGAAACAATTGAGTTGGATGAAGGTGAAATGTATGTGGTTAGAAAAGGGGTTGAACACAAACCATATGCAGAAAATGAGTGCAAGGTTATGCTCGTAGAGCCACGTGGGGTTGTAAACACCGGGGACATAAAAGGTAATCTCACAGCATCAAATGATGTATGGGTTTAATCTCCATTAAGCCCATGGTAGGCATTAGAATTATATCTACAATTAAAGTAGAATCATTATGCCTGAAGATGAAGGTTCTCCACTTGTAATTGCAGCAAGTCTTCTTTTACTAGTCAGCATCGTTTTTTGGATTGTGGGCTTTTTAATCTCAACAGGTAATTTAGGGGATTATAACCAAACATCAGGGCCGATGGCTGTCTCAGATGCATGTTGTACAGGATTGTGGGTAATGGGTGTGGGTTTGATTAGTTGCAGCATCGGTAGTGGATTATTAATTTCAGGAGGTGTGTTCGAGGGGGTAAAAGCAAGCCCAGTAGTTTTACATCAAAATCCAGCAATTCCTAAGGCTACCTCGATCACTGTAAAACCGGTACTCCCTAAGGCTGTGAAAATTGAGCAATCTACGGATACTTCTACTGAAGAAGAATCGATATTTTTAGAAGATTAAGACATTGAAGAAATGGCAGCTATTGCTGCTCTCGCGTGCGGCTCTAATCTGGGGCTAATGTGTTCGGTTTCGGCCCCCGGTCCGATGATTCCGAGGCCAACAGGTTTGTTCCAAGTGAGTTGTAAGTCGATAATACTCTTAATCACAGCCTGGCCCATAGCAAGTCCATGTTGTGTTTGACCTTTTTCGATAATACCAAGGCATGCGGCACCAGATATATTCTCTCTGGACAATAATCTATCCAGAGCGAGAGGGACTTCCATTGCACCTGGTACCCATACAATCTCAACAATTTCTAACCCTTTCATTTTCGCTTCATCAGATGCCCAATCCAACATTTTGGTAACTTCAACTTTGTGAAAAGACCCACAAACAATTGCTATATTCAAAATCACACTTCCTTACTCGCCATCACACGTTTGACAGTCTCGACAACCGTTTGAGTCATTGCATCTATTTCGATATTTACTGAAGAGCCTGAGGTCTTCGAACCCAAAGTGGTCAATCGCAAAGTTTCCGGAATGATGTGGACCTCAAACCCACCTTCTCCGTCGGTTTTCCCAACTGTTAGAGATATACCATCAACAGCGATGTATCCTTTTTCATGAATGAATTCTGCAATGTGAAGGGGTGCTATTATCTTGTAATCCTGATTTACAACAGATTTTATTTGAGCGGTAGATATAATGTGGCCAGAGAGAATATGCCCTCCTAGTTCGTCCCCCATGCGCATTGCCCGTTCCACATTAACATCTGAACCGACATTTAATTCTCCGAGAGTCGTCCTTTTGAGAGTCTCAGGAATGAGATCAAAAGTAACCTCGTTCTTTATTGATGTAGCTGTGAGACAAACACCATCAATTGAAACCGAACCACCTATTTCCAATCCCTCCTTGGATGGAATTTCGATACCAAGAGTAGTGATATTCCCTTTTCTTTCGAGGCTCTGTATTCTTCCACGACCTTGCACTATACCAGTGAACATCATTGTTCACCTCCTAAGTTCCCCATCCTCTTCTGTGCCCATTGGAGTGTCAGAATTTTGTCGATGATCTTTCGAGTGCCATCTAGGTCTTCAGACAATCCCCCTACACGGACTAATTTGATATGTTCAAATCCTCTTTCATCAAGCCCAACTCGAATAGCTGCTTCAGCATGTTCTTGGTCGTACCCCAACGCAATGATGTCTGGTTCCACCAATGGTAAGATTTCATACATTGGCAGTGAGGGTGGATTCCCAATAATTGCATGGTCAACGGGCTTTAGCCCCGCCACCATTCTTTTTCTCAAGTCATGACTTGTTACCGGTTCGTGTTTTCGCATTCGAACTGTGTCATCGTGCGCCACAACAACGGTCAGATGCTCTCCGAGTTTTTTTGCTTCTTCTAGGTAATGCAAATGCCCAGCGTGCAATAAATCAAAAACACCAACAGCCATTATTCGAGCCATGTGGTTCACTCCAACTCCATAGCATTCATTATGTCGTCGCCAGTTAGCATTGGGATATTATTTTTCTTTGCATAAGCACGTGCATCTTCGACAGATAAGGCCCTGTCGCCATTTGGTTGCAACATTTCTGCACCGATGGTGCAAGGTGCTAGTCCGGCAAGTCTTGCAATTGCAACAGCCAGTTCGGTATGCCCTTGTCGTGATGATAGTCCCCCTGGGGATTCTCTGCATAGGGGAATGTGCCCCGGCGTTCTGAATTCTTCCCCTAGGGCAATAATTGCCAACCCTGAATCTTTTCCTAGCATTTCTCCGGCTAATTCTCCGAACCTGCGCGTAGTCAGTGCTCGATCATGATCGGTAATTCCAGTGTACGTGTCCCTATGATTCAAGGAAAGCGTGAATGCAGATTTTGAATCATATTGCAAATCGTTGGTAATAAGTGCTCCAAGTACAGGGTTTTCTTTTACCAGAGCTGGGTGTGTGTGAATATCCTGTAACCAAGGTAAGCCAAATTTTTCTCCTATATCATTTCCAATTGCAAGAAAAAGAAGTCCTCCACAATCTTGCCTCAAGCGTCGCATAATAGCTGGTGTGGCTGCTGCCGCAGGCCATAATAAATCAGTTTCACATTCTCGGAAATCCGAATCAAAAACCATCACTGGATCTCCACGAGAAAAAGCCTCAATGGCAAGAGATAGTTGCTCAGAAGGTCGCATATTGCTCACTCTGCCTCAACCCCCGGAGGGGCTTTTGAACCCCGTTCTTTTCGGTAATTGATGGTCGGTTGTATTACTACGTTTCACTCTCTAAATCGGGGGCGATATGCCCCCTCTTTATTGTTCAATGAGGTTTTCCAATATGCCCGAAAATTGAAGCCATGTGGCCGCTCGTAGTTATTTGAATATGCCACGTCGTAGCCAAGTTCACCCGATAATAGTGCTCCTAATGTTCTGTTTGAGCAGCATTCCTGCTTCAGCGGACACCGGCGACACCTTGCCTGCGTTTGATGAAGTTACAATTGGTTCTGGTTTCGAATTTATTGATTCAGGTCCAACGACCATTTGGTCGTCATATGGCCCAGGTGTGGCGTGGGGAGATTATGATGAGGATGGTGATCAGGATGTGTTTATTACAGCACGATTCGATCATTTAGGTCAAGAAACTGCAGAATTGTTGGGGTATTCACACTTTTCTGAGATTCCATCCAATTCTTCTGATTTTATTGCATTGGATGAGAATGCAACAGGCACAACTCACTTGATGAGAAATAATGGTGATGGGACTTTCACAGATGTTTCGGAAAGCAGCGGTATTTCAACTGATAACTCAACAACACTTGGTGCTACATGGGCCGATTATGATGGTGATGGTGATGTTGATTTGTATCTGTCAAATTATGGACATGCAGACTTAGAAAATCCCTATGGCACCGGTGCTGCCAATCAGATGTACAGAAATGTGAATGGAACATTCGTTGATGTTACGATTGAATCTAATCTTGGCAACCCTGGTCATTCCTCAGCATCGGTTTGGGCAGATTATGATCACGATGGAGATTTAGATTGTTATTCAATGAATTTCGGAATGATTGATGAATATACTAATCAAGCTAGAACAGAGAGTAATATCTTGTATCGAAATGAGGGCGATTCAAATGGTGATGGAATTCCCGAATTCAGTGACGAAACGAAAGAGGCTGGCGGAGTATATGGTCAAAAAGAATCTGCAGGGGCTGATTTCGAGACGTTTATCGGTCCAGCATTAACAATTCAATTAACCGGCCCCGTGAATCCAAGCGCCCAGATGTCATTCCCTGCAGGAATACGAGAAGAACCCACAGGGTCGGGAATGTCATGGGCTGCTGTTTGGTTCGATGCTGATGGAGATGGTTGGGAAGATTTGTATATTGCAAGTGATTTTGGTACTTCACCATTGTATCGTAATAATCAGGATGGAAGTTTTGAAATTGTTACAGCAGAATCTGGTTTGAATAAGCAAGGGACAGGAATGGGTGCACATGCCGCTGATATTGATAATGATGGTGATTTAGACCTATGCCAATCGAATTTCGGGCCGAATTTTTTATGGAATAATATGGGTGATGGCACTTTTTCAGAGGATTCTGAGATCTTAGGTTTACACACTAACACATTGGTGAATTGGGATTGTCATTTCTTTGATTTTGATTTGGATGGAGACCTGGATTTGTGGTTTGGTGTTGGCCGAATTAATCTTTACATTTCTAGCCAGTATAATTCCCTTTACCGAAATGATGGAGATACCAATGGTGATGGCTACATTGAATTCACAGATGTAGCTGCAGAGATTGGTTTGTCTGAAGATGACAAAACTATGGGTGTTGCTCTTGCTGATTATGACAATGATGGCGATTTAGATTTGTTACTCGCTCATGCCGACCGTTCTCCCCGTTTGTGGAGAAATAACGCTGTTGAATCCGGGGGTGGACAATGGATCAAAGTCCAATTGCATGGTGCTGGAGCATCATTGGGTGGCTCCAACTCGAATGGAGTAGGTTGTTTAGTCACTATTACTTTGGAAGATGGAAGTATATTGAATCAGCACGCGTATGCAGGTGATGGTTTCCTCGGTAATGGGGATCCTAGCGTATTTTTTGGTCTAGGAAATCAAAGTATATCTGAAATCTCAGTGACATGGTCGACTGGACACATCCAGTCACTTTCGAATATTACTGAGAATTCAGTTATTGACATTTTCGAGATTGTTCCTGATGAGCCATCTTCGAATAATTTCTCAATGTTCTTCAATATCATTATGGTACTGTCAGTTGCCTTTTTGCTATACAATCGCCTGTGATTATTCTTCTTCATCGGAGAAGGTTTTGCTTCCAATCCAAGTCATAGTTAGTAGGCCTCCAACACCAATTATAATCAAGCCCAAAATGAGAGATGATATTTCAACTGATTCTTCTGTTTCCGTTTCAGATATTTCTAGGTTCAAATGTTGGCACTCCATTTTTGAGACATCATGCTCGGCGAAGAATACATCACACTGAATGTTCTCAATTTCAGTATTCCGAAGAATGATATCAGCCAAACTTGTTGTTTTCAACTCAATTCGAACATCATCGAGTTCGATATCATTCTCATAGTATAGCGGATCACCATCCCTTAATCTTAGGAATTGGTCCCGAATAAGAGCATCCATGGTTTCACCAATAGCAGAATCCACTAAATGGTCTTCTGCTAGCATTCCAATAAGTGGGTCGATGTGACCAGGGTCATCGTTTCCATAGGCATTTGAAAGGCGATTGAATATTTCTGAATTACTAGTGATATTGGAGAAATTTGTGATATCTTCTAAGCCAAGATGTTCACGTATTGTGCCATAGTCAGCCAAACCATGGTCACGCCCTCGTTGGATGTCTATTGCACAAAGATCAGTTCCTCCAGCACCTGGGATTCCGAATAATTGATTACGTAAATTATCACCATAATACACATCATTAGCGGGTTGTGTACTCATCGCCATACCTCGAATCAGAGGAGATATTCCTCCTTGCTCTGTAATGGGCTTAGTGGTCCAAAAACCTTCAGCTAAAGTCATGTGGCCAGCCGGAGTTCGATCCTCATTCGCTCGTAGAAATGTGTCCCCAATTTGACTATGACCCATTCTAAAACCAACAGTTGCAAATGCATTTGTCACAGTTGAATTAATACTCGCATTATATTCAGAATAGGGTTCCAAAGTCACTCCTAAACTGGGCAAGAATTCTTCGTAGGTAATTGCTTGAATCTGTGCGGCAATTAGTTTTCTAGCACGTTGGTATATTTGTTCATCACTCCAGCCGGGGTTTCTTTCCCCGATTTCTTCAGCTAATCGGTTATGCTCGCGTAAGAACAGTACATGAATGGCCATGAGGGCTATGTGTTCGTTCGCTCTTGAGTCACCAGCAACAAACCGGACATCTGCGCTAAATCCAGCAAAAGACATTCCTGGTGCAGATGAATCATCACTATCGGCAATCGGAAGTAAATCCCCTTCCTCCCAATCACTTACTTTCATTTTACCATCTGAGAAAGTTCGAAGCCAATCAGAGCGGTTTTGATCTGACCCATATACTACACTTCCATCAATCCATGTTGTAATTGAATTGGGGTGCTCTCGGCCGATAACTGTTCCATTTTCATTGGTTTGGTTCTCATATAGCGACCGGAATACAAGTAATTTTCCAGGGGAGGGAAACTCCAGGTCGTCTTCAGGAATGTCGATATCAGCATGTTCTGGAATTCCTGCTTCCCCAACACGACCGTTTTGGGTGAGGGTGAAATCGATTTCATGTGTGATAAATTGCCCCCAAAGCCAGTTGAAATCAGACAAACCCCTTTCATCTGAAATGAATTGCTTCTCATCACAAATTTCATTGCTAATCATACGTGGATTTGGGAGGTCCGATAATCCCATCCAATTTGCTCCTTGATCATGTGTCGCTGGCGCAAGTCTCCCAAGTAAACTCCCCGCCGAACCTCGCATAGGTTCAGATTCGATTAAACCAATCCCATCCACAGGATATTTTGATTCAGGAATTGTTTCACCAGCGACATACGTATCTGTAGTTTCAGCCTTAACAATGGCTGAAGCACTGGCAGGAGATATAATGATGAAAACCATGGCTATTGCTCCAAAGAGCGATATTGGGAACCCGGCAACACTCACTCTTCGCATCAATAGGACCTGATTGTGATTCACAAATAAATGGTTAGTTCGTTTCCATAGATTCAAGGCGAATGAGTGTTACACAACTTGTGCTCCAGCAGAGAAATGGTCAGAGTCCACACTCAAACCCTTTTCAAAGTGAGAGCGTTTCGGCCGGAAGGCCGGAGGGACATATATGCCATTGAAACTAGGACCTGCCGGAGTTCCCCTTTCATGTAAAGGGCGAACAATTGTTGAAGGAATGGATGATATCACGGCTCTAGGGTTAGAAACCATGGAGATTCAAACTGTCCGTACAGTTGCTCCACATCACTTTGACCAATATTGGCAGGCAGGGATACTTTCTTGGAAAACAGATTTCGAAATGAACCTCCATGGTCCGTATTATGCTGAATTACTTGGAGATCGTCGAGAATTAAACAGAACTCTTTCAAAAATGGAAGCAAGTTTACAGGCGGCGAAGGTCATTAATGCAAGACACATCACATATCATGTGGGTCCATATGGTGATTTTAGTCGAGGAAAAGATGCTAATGAACACGTTGCCAATGTAATGGCAGGAGTTGTTGATCGTTGTGCCCAAATTTGGAACAACAAGGATGAGGAGGAAGATTATGCAGCCTTCCCCTGGGTTTTGGAGAACAGCCCTACTCTGATTGGTGTTGAAACCAGTGGGCGTCAGGAACTCTGGGGTTCATTGGAAGAGGTATTGGAAGTTACTAATCATGTTGAAGGAACAGTTCCAGTATTGAATCTTGCACACATTCATGCACGGGGACATGGGCGACTACGAACGTCCGAGGATTTTGGTGAATTATTTGATCAAGTTCGTGAAACAATTGGTGGGAAGACATTCTATTGCCACTTCAGTGGCATTGAACATCGAATGGGTAACGCATTACATTATACTCAGATAAAGAAATCAGATTTGAAATTTGAACCATTAGCTGAATTCCTTGCTGAAGACGGAGACTGGTTAGATATCACCATGATTTCAGATTCACCTTTGTTAGAACATGATGCAATGTTCATGCTCCAGCAATGCGAGCGTGCAAAACACCGACTATTCGAGAAGCGTGCTCGTGATGATCGTCGTAACAAACTTGCAATAGCTCAAGGAATTGATCCTGAGGAGCTCGCGGCACGTGAAGCAGAAGAACGTGCAAAGCGACTTGCTGCTGAAGGGAAGTCAGAAGAGCCTGCTAAAAAGCCTGAAGCGAAAGTCGAGAAAGTCGAAGAGAAAACTAAGAAAGAAACTGCCAAATCTACAAAGAAAGCAGCAACTAAGAAGAAGGATGAGCCAATGGATTTCTCCTCTGAAGACGACGACGATGATCTCTTTTGATTGCTATTGCTTCCTTCCGAAAGTGTTGATAACACAGGGCCGGTGGCCCGGTCACCCATGCGGTGGTAACTCAGCTGGGAGAGTGCCAGACTGAAGATCTGGAAGTCGCCGGTTCAAGCCCGGCCCACCGCACCATCATTCCTTTTTCCCAAAGCGAATGGCAACTGCTAGAATTACCAGAAGCGTGACTGGTAAATTTGCCGCGGGCAAAATATTCGAGACACTACCTGCCTCTTCAGCCGGATGAACTTTGATTCCAGATACTGAAAATTGTTGATTTATAGTTCCTTCACTGTGTATTGAAAAATCACTAGTCACAGTTAATTGGAAGTTGAAATGGGCTATTTCGCCATTCAAATTAGAGGGGGATTCAACAATCACATGGATTCTTTCTGGCGGAGCCATACTATCAATTTCTATCGAAGTAATTGGAAGATAAATTCCCCAATCACTCATTGCTAAATATCCAGAATCAGTAGATATCAAGAATTTATCTCTAGCATTTCCATCATTATAAATTTTGAATTCAAGAGTATAATTCTGATTAGTTTCCATTTCAACAATTGGCGTATCAGTCTCCACTCTAAAGCTACTATATTGTGCAATTATAACAAGAACACTAACACTTCTGGATTCACATGTTAGACAAGGGACTCCATTGGCAGTAGTTACAGTGGCTGAAATCGTTGCTTGCCGAGCCCCCTCAGGCATTGCAATATCTCCTCGAAAGAGCACTTCAAATGTTACAGAATCACCGGCAGGAACTGTAATTGAATCGGGTGCAGAGTATGCCAAGCCTGAAGCAGTTACTTGAATATCAACATCCTCAAGATACACCGTAGGATTTTCAGCAGTGCAGTAGGCAGTAGTGATTCTGGTGGCTTCAGGGTATACATGCATTGGAGATGGTTGTTCGCAAGTGACATTGACATCGGGATTAAATTGACCTTCTGCTGGAGGTGAAAATTGCACTATGGTTGTAAAGAAGAGCAGTGAAAATAATACAACTGCTATTCGCATGCTTGATGCTAACTTTAATGTGTCAAAACCTTTGGCCCTGTTACTTCACATTTTCAAGAGCATCTTGTTGAATTGCATACAATCTTGCTAATCCAGATTCAGCCATATCCATGAGATTATTCAATTGTTCTCTTGAATACGTGGCCTCTTCACCAGTTGCTTGAATTTCTACTAAGTTTCCATCTGAGGTACCAATGACATTCATGTCTACATCAGCGTTTGAATCAAGGATGTAATCTAAATCCAGGTACACATCTTCACCCAATAGGCCGACACTAATTGCGGCAACATTAGTGGGCATAACTGCACCTTCATGTGCGGTCATTTCTTCAGCACTCAATTGACGAGCAGCCCATTCTTTTCCTGCATCGGCGGGCTTTCGATCTGCAACTGGTAAGCACAACCCTTGTTCAATTAGCCTACGCACTCCAAGTCGCAATGCAATCATTGCTGCAGTAATAGATGCACAACGTGTCCCTCCATCTGCATTCAAGATGTCACAATCTATCGTTAGGCTATGTGGACCTAGTTCTTCCAAATTGATTCCTGCACGTAAACTTCGAGCAACTAGACGCTCAATTTCGTATGTTCTCCCTTTCGCCCCTCTTCGTTCACGTTGGAAACGAGAATCAGTGGAGCCTGGCAGGAGGCTATATTCTGCATTGACCCATCCTTTGGTAGCGTCACGTGGAAACCAGCGCGGTAGATTACGTGCACGCGTGCAGCATGCTAGAACCACAGTGTCACCTTGTTTGTAGAGAACGCTTGCTAAAGCATTGGGAGTGAAGTTGAGTTCGATTTCAACATCTCTCATCTCATTTTTTTCTCGTGTGAGTTTCAACTCGGCTTCTTTGAACTTGGCCATGGTCTGCCGACCGGGGCTTCATCTTTGAATCGTGCGGCGGGCATGTGGTGGCCTCCAAGCCGCCCATGGGCCCTCAGTAGTCTCAATGTAAGGCCCTCCAATCAAATCAACGCAGTATGGAACTGCAGCCCAAATCTCATCGATTGTTTCGCGAATTGATCTTGGTGAACCTGGCAAATTGAGAATCAATGTTGAATCTCTTACTCCAGCAGTTTGCCTTGATAGGATTGCTGTAGGTACGTGCCGTAAAGAGATAGCACGCATTTTCTCCCCAAAGCCTGGTAGAATTTTTTGGCAAACAACTTCAGTCGCTTCAGGAGTTACATCTCGGGGAGCTGGCCCAGTTCCTCCAGTTGTAATAATAACGGCGCATCCTAAATTACATAATTCAATCAGAGAATTTTCTATCACACTTTGTTCATCCTTCACGATTTTTCTTTCAATCCGAAATACTGAATCAATAGCCTCTTGCAGAAAACTTTCGATGGCCGGTCCGCTAATATCCTCATAAGTTCCTTCACTGGCACGATCGGATGCGGTGAGCACACCGAAGATTATCTCATCATTGGCCACGGTGCTGCGAGAGAATGCCCACTAAGAAGCCTCACTCTTCCTCATTTTCCGTTGAAAGTGCTTCCCGAGCAATCGTTCTTCTCATTTTCCGCTCATCACGCGGTAGTGGATTTCTTGATTCGATTTCATTTGAGCGGACCGATCCGGGCACCTTCCCATTGAGGATGAATCCCTTTGCATCATGGAATTCAGTAGCTGTAAGCCACCCGTCACGACGCATATCTGCAAGTCTTTCTAGCCGTTCAATCATTTGTATTGTATCGATATTCGATACATCATCCATTTTCTGATTTTTCCGACCTCTAGCCCATATCAATTGCGACAACGTCGCAGTTAGTAAACCGTATAGAGCAATACCTGTGAACATCAGAAAAATTGCTACTACTCTACCTCCTGTTGTTACAGGTGCATAGTCACCGTAACCAACTGTAGTTGCTGTTGTAATCGCCCACCACATAGATTGCGGAAGCGTTGTGATACAAGTTTCTCCACAAGCGTCGGCTGTTGCTTGTTGTTCGAAAAGAAATGCGATGAAACCACCTGCAAAACCAATTGCAGTGACTACGAAAAGAAGGTGTTGAATCTGTCTTTGGACAGGAGAATCTTCACTTGTTTCGTGAAGCCCGAGAAGGTTTGTGGCCAAAGAATAAACCTTTGTCAGATGCACTAATCTAAGAAGAACAATAACACTAATTTGGGGTATTGCTGCTAGAATAACTGGCGTTAATCCAAGAACTCCCCAACTTTGGGCGCGCCACCATTCAGAACGATCATCGGTGGTGGAAAGATCAGTTGCTAATTCAGCAATAAAGAAGCCGACAATTAGCAAGTCAAGAATAGAGATAATCCAGAATAATGTGGGATTGGTATTGACGAGGTCTTCTTGAATAACAAAGATGACGATTCCAATTGAAATAAGAGAGAATATGAGTTCAAGGTTTTCAACACGAACCCAGTTTGACCACCAGAAGGTTTTGTCCTCGGTGACAACATCATCCTCGGACATGAATTGGTCAACGAAAAGGAGGAGTTCTTGAGTGTTCGGTGTCCCTTAGAGGTTGGGTGCCGATTATTCAGAATTCATGCATCGTCGAGAGATTCCTCATCAACGACTTCTTCTTCTTCAGGATCAAGTGATGTATGTTCCTCTTGAGATCTTTTCCACCTACTTTTTGAGCAGAGTACGATGTTAGCAATTGGGTCGCCAGTCCGGACGAGAGGATTGACCGCTAAACCTATGATAATTCCAGTTCTAGGGCTTACAACAGTCTGTGTACTAGCTCCAAAGGGGTCAGTTACATGTGCGATAACGTCTCCTTTTGTGACATGGTCTCCAGGAGACACCATTGAGTGCAATAGCCCCCCTCCTTCTGCTCGAGCCCATTTTGAACGTCTTACAAGCATCCGTACTGCTGGCATACGAGTATCTCTTGTAATCATGCCAATGCCTGACATCACATTGAGTACCCCTTCAATTCCTGAATGTACTGCTTCAAGTTCAAATCGATGAGCACTACCTGCCTCCAGAAGGATGGCCGGTGTACCTGCATTTGTTGCTTCTTTACGGAGAGACCCTTCAGGTCCTTTTGAGTGTAGAATAATACGGGTTCCGAAAGACCTAGCCAGAGTCATTGCTTCAGAGTTATCAAAATCTGCGCGAATATGTGGCAGATTCGTTCTTGATTGTGGAGCCGAATGCAAGTCGATTAGGTAATCTGAATTTTTCACTACACTTGCAAATAATTCATGAGCGATGCGTTGAGATTGATTACCGCCTACTTTACCAGGAAATAGTCGATTAATATCTCTGTTATCTGGTGCTTCCCGCTGTTGTAACAACATGCCTTCTATGTTTACGACTGGTACACAAATCAGCGTACCAGACATTTCTGAGAGCGAGATAAAATCATCATCGGTCCCTGCAATATGGTCGTCTCCATGAATTAGGTGGTGAACAACAGATACCCCGTTCAATTCGTCACCATGAACACCTGCTACCAGTGCTAAAACAGGACCTGGTTTTTCCCCATTCATAATGTATACAGGTATATTACGGTCATTTCCAGCAGGTCCTTCTCCCAATTCCAATTGTGTCTTTACACGCCCTCCCGGTTCAACTTCAACTCCTAAAAAATTAAAATTTCCCCGGCCGGTCATGAACTGCCGAAGTGAATCTACGTAACAATTTCTCTGTTCAATGATTCTTTCTTATTTTACTTCACAAGGGTTCAAGAACCGTCGAGTAAAGGCACAAACTCCGGAGGTGATGGAGTGCCGCGTCTTCCCCAAATAGCACGAGTGGCCATCGTCTTTCGTTTCAATTGTTTGATTACAATCGGAACGAGATGCGCTCGTGCGGACGCGGTCTTTTGACCCCCAGGAGTTGCTCAAAATGCCTAACCCAGAAGAGTTTGAAGAAGAAGTAAATGCGGTAAAAGAAGCCGTACCAGATGCAGATGAGAAAGCGATTGCCGATGAATTTCGGCGATATCGAGACGAATTTCTAATACCTCCAAAGGAGGCCCTTCGTAGTGTACTCAAGAAATTCCAGACAGAAGCCGGAATGGAAGTCACCTCACCATCAAATCTACCAAATAATCGACCAGCAGCAAAATCGGTTGATCGTTTCGAACAACTGGGTTCCGATGATTCAAATGTGACTATAGAAGTACAAATTGTCACATATACTCCTCGAATTCAAATGGTAAGGGGAGAAGAGCGACAAATTGCATTTGGTTGGATTGAAGACAATCCTTGGGAAGATGGTGGAAATAGGACTCGATGGGACTTCAAAGATTGGGGGAACCATGCTGAGTCACTTGCACCAGGTTCTGTGGTCCGACTAGAGGGTGTTTCAGTAAATGAATGGAATGGTAAAAGATCAATCAATATCAATCAATCAAGTCGAGTTGCTGTATTGCGTGCAAGTGAGCGTGCAGTGGTTATGGCGCCTTCCGAACCAACTCCAATTTCTCAAGTTTTAGATATGGATGGTTTTGCCACAGTCGTTGCTAGGGTTATCTCTGTTAGGCAACAGTCAATTACAAGAAAAGATGGAACGACAGGGGAACTAATCAAGGGCCGAATTGCCGATGATTCCGGCACCATGGGATTCGCTTGTTGGAGTGAGTTTGATCACCCTGTTGGTACTTTATTAAAAATTGAAAATGCTGCGATACGTCGTTTTAGGGAAACACCTGAATTGAATATCGGAGAGCGAACCAAAGTAGAAGTATTTCATGATGGTAATTTCGCTTCTCTTGATGAGTTAGAAACATCATCTGTAGCCCAAATTGAAGATTTCCGTGATGGAGCTGTTGATGTCAATACAGTAATTCAACTTACATCTTGGGATGAGCGCAGGTTCACAAATCAATCTGGTGAAGAAAAGTCGGTATGGGGTGGTGACGTAGTTGACCCAACAGGTTCTTGCCGTCTAACTGCATGGACAGAACTACCGATTGATGTGAAATCATTACCTATTGCGATTAAATTGAAAAATGCCAGAATTCGAAGTTGGCAGGGTTCTCCAGACTTAGTTGTAGATCGTCCTGATCAAGTTGAAATTCTCAAGAAAATCCCATGGGATACAATTGACCCTTCCGAGCACACAATTGAAGTTACATTTTCAGAGTTAATGAGCGGTGGTTCGCGAAAGGGAGTCACTAGTGAAGCAACAGTAGTTGCAGTCCAGACAGGTTCAGGCATAATTCATCGATGTCCAGAATGCAAGAAGGCCATGCGTGATGGTGCTTGTAGAGACCACGGGGCACAAGCAGGTGTTGAAGACTTACGACTTCGCCTTGTTCTCGATGATGGAATACACAATGGGGCCCTAATCATTGCTCGTGAAGCCGCTGAAAAATTTCTCGGCCAATCAATGGATGATGTATCAGAGTCCTTCAAAATAGATGGTGGTGAAACATTTCACAATGAGTTACGTGCTAAATTAATTGGACGTCGTTATCGATTCAATGGGCGAGCAATGATTGATAATCAAGGTGCTTTAATTATGGCAGATACATTTGAAGAATCAGACCAGGATGTGACCGAATTGGCGCAGAATGTCAGGGAAACTTGGGGGGTATTTGTTTGACTGAACCACGCCGTAATCGAAGGCAATCAGCCATTAGATTATTTGCTCAAGAATACAATGAATCAAGTTTGCCTGATGGCGGTCAAGGGGAATTTGACCCTAGATTCATTGTTACAAAATTGGGAGCCCGGGTCAACCGTATGATGGCTGCTGGAGTAATTGAACGCTTAGAACGTCGGGATACAGAAAGGGGGCCAATGTTTTCTGGACGTATACGGGATCCAACTGGTATGCACAGTTGGAGTGTGGGTTCATTCAAACCAGAGTTACATACTGATTTGGAAGAATTATTGGCAAGATTCGAAGGAGGAGATAGATTCCTAATGGCTTGTATTGGTAAATCAAGTCATTTTGCTAGAGAAGACGGAGGTATATTCTGTCGAATGCAGATGGAAGAATTTGCTATTATCGATCGAGATACTTATGCACATTGGTTGGTTGAAACATCACACCACACCATGCGGCGTATCGATGCACAGAGTAAAGCACAATCAGCCGATGGTAGTTCGGCAGCAGAATTACGTAATGCTGGAGTTCCTAATGACCTTGTCGAAGGTTTAGAACTTGCTCTAGATCACTACGGAGAATGGGATCCAGAGGGTTACAAAGTGGGCGTTCTCCAGGCCCTTAGTGCCGCAGAGGGAAGGATGGTATCATTTGAAGAGCATGAAGCAATGGATTCTTCTTCTGAACAAGAGAAAATCGTCGATGAAAAACCTGCAACACCCACAGTCGATGCTGAACCAAGTAATACTGCCGATATAGAATCAATTGTCCTTGAAATAATCAAAGGAAATACAAATGAGCGCGGAATAGATCACGACTCAATAGTAAAGCAATGTGCTCTCAAAGGCATCACTGATGAATCTAGCATAGAAGATGCAATTGATTGCCTTCGAGATGACAAATGTGAGATTATGGAGCCTAATTTTGGTTGGTTCTTGCCAATTTAGAGTAGACTAATTGGATGTCGTTGACCCGCTACCTTGAAGGTCATTCTTCTAGCATGGGGTATTGAGGCGCCCACATGGCTCAGGCTGGAACAGTTTTCATTCGCGGTTTTGAGGGGGACTGGTTACAGTTTGTGGACTGCAAAATAACTGTTGATATTCGCCGTCGAATTACTCGCGAAGTGAAGCGCGGAGGTGAAGGAGATGATTTACAAGACGAGGGTGCTGAATCAGCAGTTTACACTCTTGAAGGCAACATCGGCGTTTCAGGTTATCGAGAAGTACTAGCAATTTTTCGCTCTGGTGAAGTTTGGTTGTTAGATCCTTTCACTCAAGACGAAATTAAAGTTGCATTCCAAAGCTTGCATTATGAAGGCGACAATGGTACTTATTCCTTTGAGTTAATTGAGGATGTGATTTAATGGCCTCTGAGCGTGAGGAATCTTCAGATCTCCTTTACGCTATGAGGGCAATTATGGTTATGATGAATTCGGGCATTGGTCTTGAAGCAGCCCTTCAGATGATTGGAAGAGGTGGATATGGTGTCATATCAAAGGATTTCCAAGGTATTCTTGAAAATTTGCAGCGGGGAGCCAGACTGGAAGACGAATTTGGAAGACTCTCAACCTCTGTAAAGAGCAAGGCATACAAGCGACTTTTGGGTACGTTGAGATCGAATGTATCGAGTGACACAGACCTCGTGCGTGCATTGCAGCAACAAGCAGATCGAGAGGAGGAAGAGCGTAATGAGAAACTTAAGGGCTACATCGAGACTGTAAGTGGATTACCTACGATGTTACTGACTTTGGGCATTCTGTCACCAATTATCTTCGGGATTCCAGCAATGTTGCCAATTATTGCGCCCGACATTTTGAATAGTGGCCTAGCTGGAATGGGCTCTATTGCTCAGGCAGCGGCATGTTTTGGTCCGGCTTTATTTTTCACAACTATCTTGATCGGCCTAGTTGGCTATCGCGCACATTCTAAAGACCCGGGGGTAATTTAATTTGGATTTTCTCTGGCAAATTTACGATTTAGCATCAAATAGTTTATTCTTGGTTTTGATGCTACCACTCGCCTTACCCTGTGCTGCTGGAGCGATTCCAGGACTAATTGATCGTTTAAGGCGCAGAAATTTGGAGCAAGCATTACCTGAAGTTTTGGAATCAATATCATCCAGTATTGGGGCAGGTCTTGGCTTACAACAGGCATTAACTGACATATCTCAGAAAAGAGATGATGAAACCGGAAAATTGCTCAAAAAGGCAATTCAACGCTCTCACGCCACTACTTTTGATGCTGCTCTAGTTGAATATGCATTGAATAGTAGGAGTACATTGATTCAACGAGTCATTAACCTCCTGACTACGGCGATTGAACAAGATGCACCCTTACAAGAAGTTACCAACTCGATGTCAATAGAATATGATCGCTTGAATAAATTGATTAATCTACGAGAAAAAGAAATGATGGGGCAATCAAGCCTTTTGTTAATGCTCATGTGTCTTCTCCTACCCGGAATAATGGGTGCGATGTTTGCCTTATTCGGTTTAGCATCAATTGGGTCCTATTGGGGCCATATTCACGGCGTGATGTTGCCATATTTGATGGCATCAGCCGCCCTCACAGTCGTCATCTCTGGTCGTATGTTGGGTAGAACCAAGCAAGCATTGTGGTGGATTCCATTTTGGTCAGTCTTATCTGCTATGCTTTATCTTGGTCTATTCGAAGGAATTCAGGGTTCGATGATGTAAGGTGATTGAAAATGGCAGATGATGTGTTAACTCGATATGGTGTTGTTGAAATTTACATGGAACCCGGGCACCCTAGTCCAATGTACCATTATGGGGGGCATGTAGAACAGAACCCATATGGGGCCCTTGCGGCCTTATTTGCTGACGATCAGTTGGAGGAAGTGATGTACAACGGCGGCGCCCAGTGCGTGAAAATCGCTCATCGCGACCATGGTATTTGTCGAACAAATATTTGGGTGGATGATCAAGAAGGAATTGAGATCGCCAAAAATATTGCTGCTTTGACTAATGTGCCGCTGGGTGACGGACCAGGTTTAGTCCCGATATTTGATGGACGCCTTCCCGATGGTTCTCGAGTTAATGGCACACTCCCACCAATTTCACCAGATGGACCTACACTGACAGTCAGGAAATTCAGGGAAGATCCGATTACTATCATTGATTTGGTGAGATGGGGCACAATTAACAGTCGACTTGCAGCAATGATGTGGGTTTGGGTAGAAGGACTTGATGCACGACCTGCCAACTTTGTTATTGCAGGTGGTACAGGTTCTGGAAAAACGACCACTTTGAACTGCCTTGGCATGTTCATACCTTGGGACAAACGCCTTTTGACTGTTGAAGATACAGCTGAACTGCAGGTTTATCACGACCATTGGTTGCGTATGGAAACAAGGCAAGAACGTCCCGATGGTACACTAGAAGTCACGATGGATGATTGTTTGAAATCCAGTCTACGTATGCGTCCAGACCGAATTATAGTTGGTGAAGTGCGTGGCCCTGAAGCATCAACACTCTTGACTGCAATGAACACCGGTCACGACGGGTCATGTGGAAGTCTGCATTCTAATACTGCTGCAGAAACAGTCACTAGATTGTGTAGTGCACCAATGAATGTCCCACCGATTATGTTGACAGGACTTGATCTCATTATCATGCAGAGCCGAGTTCACCATGGTGGGCAAACTGCACGACGAATTACTGAGGTAGCCGAAATATCAGGAATGGAAGGGGACAAACCGCGATTGAATCCCATATGGAAATATGATGCATCGAAGGATATGATTGTTGAAACAGGTGTGCCAAGCAAATTCCGAGAAACACTTTGTGACGTAGCAGGTATAAGACCTGCTGATTACGAAGCCGCTATACAAGTTAGAGAACAAATCATCCTTGATTTATTGAACAAGGGAGTTCGTGGTATTGAGCAGGTAACAAAGGTGTTTCAATCATACTACTCTTCAAATCGAAGAAGTTGATTATTCGCTGGCTTCAGCGTCAAAACCTTTGGATAATCGCCCTAGTAATTCATCAGCCTTGTCAAGTTTTGTTTTAACCCTACTCACTGTTGAAATTTCATTGGCTTGTTCGGCTACAGAAGCAGGAACTCCATGTGCTACTGAATCTGCAGTGGGTGCTGGCCTCCCCATGTCTTCTAAGAGACCACGAAGTGAATCAACAACATCCGAAACTTTGTCTGGATCAAGCGAGAGTGCTGAAGGAAGCCCAGGGATGTCTTCGCTACCAATGTATCCCATCGCGGCGGCTAGAACACCCGCTGAAGAAATTGCTCTGGGACGAACTTCGGGGTGGCCCACATCCCATCCACGCCTCTCAAGGAAGCGAATAAGCAGTGCATGTTCAACTGGGCCAAATTGCCCATCTGACCTTCTGACAAGTGTTTCGACAATGCGTTCAAATGCTTCAATTTGCTCCTCAAATCGTTGTAAAGTCCGCATCGCATCCGCTGAAACATCTTGTGTTCCACGATATAGTACTTCCATTGCTCGATGACGACGTGCAGTCACAGGGTCCATTTCATCTTCGGATGCTCTTAGGCTAATTTGCAAATCAAATAGGCCATGGACACGACCGCTAATCCCTGGCAATTCCATGTCAAGACCTTCTTCCGCAGCCATGGCTTCAAATCGAACTCGTGCGAGGGCAATGTCTGATTCCTCTGAGTCAAGAATATCCTCTAAGGAATCTAGCAACTTTGCCCGGCACTCTTCGAGGCGACGCAATGCTTTCCGTTCTCTCCAAGAACCAGGGACTTGTCCACTTGCACTTGTTTCTTGATCACGTCTTCCTGCCATTGCTGTCAGTTCAGATAGAATGCGTTCGCGTACTGCTGCATGTGTGACACGAAATCCTTGTGCACCCAAATCTTCAATGAATGCAGTAACATCATTTGCATCGTGTTCACGTCCAATGAGGAGAAACTCTCGGATGTGACAGTGTAATTCTGCCATTCTAGAATCAAGTTCGATAAGTGCGGCTCCAGTGCCTTCGTCAATTGTAGATTTACCGAGTGGTAGAACATTTGCGGTTTCAGGTTCAACGATACCTTCTACTTCTTCAGGAGGTTCTTCTTCTGCTTCTGCAAGAACGTCATTCAATGCATCTACATCGACAGAATCAATTGATTCTTGAATCATTGCTGCAAGTTCCGCAGCTTCATTTTCAGGTGGTGTAACAACCTCTTGGATTGAGACCTCAATCACCTCAGGGGTCTCATCAGGTGGAGGTGAAGGTGCCATTTGTTGGAATTTTTTTGGTGATTTTTTCCCACGTTTGAGACTTTTCTTTACTTTGCCCCATCCCCCATCATGAAGTGCAAGAACGCCGGCTACTCTGGAGAATAATTGTTGCTTACTTCCCGAACGCTGTAGTTCTAATGCCTTGCACAATTCATGCAATTCATCTCTGGTCGCTTCTGAAATTGTTTCGGGATTCAATTTTTTGGGATCGTGATTCAAATGTAGCCATAAACGCTGCCGTTTCAACTTAATTGAGCCCGAGCGTTTAATTCCGAAGTACCCAAGTAATTCACCCAAGTCATTGTTTGGGATTTCTTGCAGAGATTCCCAGGATAAATCAACATCAGATAAAACTAATTTTTCTATGAGACGAGCGCGCAACTGCTCTACATTTCCTGCTTTGGAAATTTCATTTGATATTGCTATTTCTCGAAGTTCATCGAGTTTTGCGGAATAGAACCCGAATAGCATATCCTCGTCGACATTCATGTGCGCTCATGTCCCTTGCGCATTGGCGCGACTGTATATGTTACGCTTCTACAACGGCCCTAAGGGCCGTCTTCGGACCTTGTGTGAATTTGCGGACTAGATGTCAAAGAATGGTGGGCGATATGGCCCCAACCGGGGGTCTTCCAAGTTCTCAGCAGTTGTTGCATTAAGCATAGTTTCCCAATCATTTGCCATGAAACGGATAGAAATCTCGGCTTGGTCCTTTTTGATTAGTCTCTCAAGTAGCAAAGTTCGAGTCCCAGTTTTGTCCATAGTTTCGATTAAGATTTCAATTAATGATTCATATTTCACAGGTTGTTCGTTAATTTTTGGAATTTGAATTTCCCCTTCCGCATCAAGGAGTGACGTGGATCTCATCAAATCCTTTTCTGATTCAGCTTGTTTGAGTAATGAACCAATTTGGCGATATCTAACGATTAATCCAATACGATCATGTATTTCTTTCCCTATTGAATTCAACAAAATCCGTTCATATTCCCAGGCGATTTTTGCTTCCTCGTCACCAATTAAATCAGCAATATAGGAAGGAAAACCATTTCGTGAAACTAGTAGAGTTAATCCTTGCAATGGTGAAGGTAGAAATCTTACAGTTTCCCCTTCCCTTGGATCCACCATTAGTTTGTGTCTTCGTGTATCAATTTTTGTTTCATCAAACAAGTGCCTTCTAAGTGTATAGCCGTTGATGGTCCCTGATGACCTCAAATCCTCTAGCCAAGTTGCCATTTCCAATCCTTCTTCTTCAGATGGAATTGGCATCCCAACAGTATCTGCGAAGGCTACAGGGGACATTACCCTGTAGTCTGCTCTATAGCGTCTCAATTGTCGCCTCTTGAGTTTATTTGGAGACAAAATTATTGATTTATATGGGATGTGAGAAGGCCGATCAGATGCGACTAGAATGTGACTTTCTTCACGTCTTGGAAGAGATGTAGCTACAGGCATCTCCTTTCTTTCTTCAGAGTTATGATTATACCATTTTATGGCTTCAATTGCGACAAGGTCGCACTCGTGTTCGGATAGAGATTTTTCGGCATCGCCAATTGAATTAGAATATGTGATTTCAATTTCAAATCCTTCCAACCGATTAGATTCTAACCACTTTTCCACATGAGGGCGAGTGGGTGCATCTTTAGTTTGAACTACGAGAAGACGAATTTTTTCGGGTCCTGCTTCCGCTTCCGTCATAATCTCGCCTCAGGGCGAACACGCATCGTGTCCGGCTCGTGGCGGCAGCCACCTGTTGATATATCCACCCCTCTTCGAAGGCATCATGGAAGGGTCTGACGTGACTACGTCTCTTCTCCTAGAACGGAGAATGGCAGTTGAAGATGCCCTTAATTCATTGGTTGATAAATCATTGAAAGGACCTACCAGTGCGGCGTTTGAATTGATTCAAGAAGTCCTTTTATCAGGAGGGAAACGGATTCGTCCAGTTCTAACTTTACTTGCTTACGAATTGGCTGGAGGCCAAGACCTTAGTGAAGTCATGGATTTTGCGATTGCGACAGAACTTATCCACACTGCAACTTTGATTCACGATGATGTCTATGATGGTGCTAAGTTCCGTCGTGGTGTTCAAACAATTCATGAGAAGCATGGTTTGGATCGAGCAATTATAGGTGGCGATTTCCTTTTCGTTCTTGGTTTTGGTTTCGGTGGCCGATATGATGAAACTATTGTTAGGGTTATGACTGAAACATGTACTTTGATTGCGGCTGGCGAAATTAAGCAACTCCAACATATTGGTGATCTTTCAACGTCTCCAGAAGATTACTATGAAATCATTAGAGGGAAAACAGCAGGCCCATTTTCTTCTGCATGCGAATGTGCGGCTCGAATTGCGGGTGCGAGTATGGACCAAGTTATTGCCATGCGTGATTTTGGAATGGAACTCGGTATTGCTTTCCAGTTGGTTGATGACTTACTTGATTTGACGGGAGATGAAAGAATGGGTAAGCCAAGAGGAACTGATGTCCATGAGGGTAAAATGACTCTCCCGTTGATTCATTCTTTGACATTGTTGCATGGAGATGGCCGCCGTCAACTTGCAGAAGTTTTGGAGAATTTCCGCGAGGATCGTTGGGATGAATTGGAGTCATTGATTGAACAATCTAACTCGTTCAATTATTGCCGTTTGTTGATTCAAAATCACCTCGAAAGAGCTTTAGAGCATTTATCTATCTTTGAAGAGAATGAAATTAGAGATGTGCTTGGTGACATCACTCGGCAGGTGATGATGCGCAATGACTGACTCATTCCATCACGATGTCATTGTCATAGGCGGCGGCCCAGCAGGAAGTACAGTTGCTCGGTATGCTGCGGCTGGAGGGGCAGATGTATTGGTTATAGATGGGAGGGATCCAATTGGAACGCCATTGCAGTGCGGCGAGTTAGTACCTAGCAATGATGAGATGCGCCGCCTTTGTCCAGATGTCCCAGACATGGATGATTTATTCAAAACGCCTCAGTCTGCAGTCTCAAGAATTTCAACAGAAATGCACCTAGTTCCCCCTTCCGGAAACCCTCTTAAATTTCCTTTTGAGGGTTATGTACTCAATCGAGTTGCTCATGATGAAGCGTTAGTGGAACTGGCTAAAGAAAACGGAGCAAAGTATCTGGTTGATTCCCATGTATCGCGAGTTGAAGGGGAAACGGTATATCTTCGAAACGGCTCATCTTACACTGCTAAAATAATCGTAGGTGCAGGAGGTCACAACGATCCGCTTCGGCGCGATTTTTGGGATGAGTCCTCGACAAAAATACCAGTCAAATTCGTCTTGATGGACGGTGAATTTGGTGATGCAGTTGAACTCCATTTTGGTTCTATGGCACCAGGTGGTTATGCCTGGATGTTTCCTAAATCGAGTGGGGCGAATATTGGACTTGGTATTCAACGCAGTTTCGCTAAAGGTCGCAGTCTCAATAAATATGCAGAGGATTTTATTTCTAAGTATGAAGGTGAAGTATCATTTCGTGGAGCCGGATCACTACCGATGTCAGGCTCAATTCGTACATTTGTCAAAGGTAATTACCTGTTAGTTGGAGATTCTGCTGGGATGGTATTGCCATCTAATGGTGCAGGCATCACTATAGCAATGATAGGTGGACGAATTGCTGGTCAAGTTATTTCGGAAAATCTTCAAAACGGAACAGCATTGGATGAATATGAAAAACGTTGGAAAAAGCAGATGGGTAAGGTTATGCGAAATTCAAAGCGAGCGTTTAGATTTGGAAGTCTCATGTTTAGATTGCCTAATTGGATGTTGAATGCGCTGTTCAATCGCCTCACTAAGGGCATTATTTGGCGCGCAGTGACCTGTAGGCGAATGTTTTGGATAATTTGAATTCATGCGACTGTTTTCATACTTTGACCTTTTGGCCTCCTTGTGGATTGGGCACACTACTCACTTGCGCTAATCGCAGGATTCGCTCTGACACGTTTGGCCACAGAGAAGCTGAAGGTCCGTCTCAAGGGCGGTGGGTTCTGGGTGCACCATTGGATTCTTGCAGCGGTTGCGATGGTTGGGATCTACTTTACTGGCATCGAACACCCTGCCGTTTGGGGTGGATTAACTGGTGTCGCCCTTGAAGGCCTACGAAGGAAAAATTGGGGCCTAAAGCACAAAAAATGAAAGGTTCCTCCTACGGAGGAAACATTATGGCTGCAAAGTTATCACTTGGGCCATGACCTCAACGACCGTCAACCGAACCTTGCCGCTGGCCACCATATTGGTTGCGCTCACCATGTTCCTCGGTAGCGTGCCTAGCGTGGATATAGCAGCGCTAGCTTCTTACTCAGATACCGAAAAGGTTCAGACTGAAACATTTTACTTTGATGAAACGATTTACCATGAATCTGAGAACGAATTATTTGCATCACACAGGACATTGTTCACGACTCCGAGTATACCTGGAAATGCTCCCTGGTATAATGCAGATGAGGCGACTTGCCTCGTAATCAAAGGATATGCACCGGTTTGGGATTGCAGAGATTTGGATGGTAGCCCTGGAGGTGCGCAAGGGCATTATCTTGAACACGATAAATACTCTTTCAATGTCGCAATGGTTTACCAATATAAAATCGAATATTCTGGTTCGGTTGAAATAGAGACTAGGACAACTTGGTCTTATGGCAGTGCTCCACAGACGACGATGACCGTTACCGATTCATCAGAAACCATGATTGTATCTGCAAAGGCATCATTACGATTGAATCTATATCGACATTATGTTGGACCTAATGGCCATGATTATCAACTTCGCAATGAACTTCCATTCGACTATCCTGCCCTATCAACAAGCGATATTGATGGGAGTGGAAACTCTGTTACAATAGGAGGTCAACGCTTCTACAAATGGGATCAATACAGTGTAGTTGATTCGGAATATAATCAGCAAGATGAATTGGGTTCAAAGCATACTTTAGCGGGCTCAAAAACTGTGGCGGAAATCGATTTGCTTGAATTGGCAGCAAATCGTGCCCCGAGTACGACGATTCGTTCTATCGCCACTGCATTCAGTTATTTTCTTGAAATTAGTTTCCAAATAAACTTAAATTTGAAAACTGAAATGACCAATTACGCACAACTTTTCCTTGGCATGTCTTCAGTTCAATCAATAAGAAATAGTTTCAATCATCCAAGTCAGAAAGCCGCATATAATTGCGCATTAACTAGTTCAAATTATTGTATCAAGATGGTTTCTGGACAAGGTACTCAAATAAATGGATTTTTAGGATTTTATCATCAAATAAAAACCTCAGAATCCTATAGTGCGGATATTGTAATAGGTCCAGCAGATTCATGGGAAGCGCAATTATTGTGGTCTTTCTTCACAAATCAAGACGAATGGTCAAGAACACTCTCAGAGGGCCATTTCGCGACAGCAAGCACGGGATATCAGTTCACCGAAACATCTGAAACAATATCTATTGATTTGTCAGGATATGTACCTGCACCACCAAATAACGCCCCTAC
>JASLKH010000096.1 GCA_030747675.1 Candidatus Thalassarchaeaceae archaeon
GAATGGATGCGACAGCCACTGTGATTGTTAATGAAGAATTATCGTATTCAGATCCCGGTTTTTGCCTTGCTTACCTTGCTCATTCACAACTCATGGTCAATAATCTGGCCGTAAATGGTAGTGATGAACAAAAGGCCCGTATTCTCCCTAAAGTTTGTTCCGGGGAATGGGTGGGTTGTATGGCCATGTCCGAACCCGATTATGGAACTGACGTTCTTGGTATGACTACAACTGCATCAGAACAAGATGATGGGACATGGGTTATTAATGGGCGTAAAATGTGGATTACGAATGGTGTTATCGATGAAGATGGCACTCCGGCAGACATCGTTTGGCTATATGCTAGAACAGGAACTGATGATCGTGGACGTCCACAAATATCGACGTTCATAGTCGAAAAAGGAATGCAGGGTTACTCAGCCGGACAGAAAATCCATGACAAGTTAGGTGTTCGAGCATCTAACACATCAGAATTAGTTTTTGAAAATTGTATTGTTCCAGCCGAATCCTTGGTAGGTTCTGTAGGCGGATCGATGGGCCATATGATGCGAAATTTAGAAATTGAGCGATTGGCTCTTGCTGCGATGTCATTGGGTATTGCAAGAAGATGTCTATTTGATATGAACCGTTATGCAAGCGAACGCGAGGCATTCGGTAAACCCATCCGGGACTTTGGCCAAATGCAACGTCATATCGGAGAGTCTTGGGCGGAATACCGTGCTATGCGTTCCTACATTTATGATACCGCACGCTCATTAGATCTTAATTCAGGAGGAAATCGTCTTGATTCTGATGGTGTCAAACTTTATGCAACAACTGCTGCAAAGAATATCGCTGATCGTGCAATTCAGGTAATGGGTGGGTACGGATATGTTGGGGAGTACAATGTCGAGAGGTTGTGGCGTGATGCGAAATTACTGGAAATTGGTGGAGGTACACTCGAGAGTCACCAAAAGAACATCACTCGTGATTTGGCAAAAGATGGCGATATAATCGAACGTTGAGGCGCTTTTATGTCATCTAAAGAAGCCCTTATTGAGGCACTTTCATTGAAGGATGTGATTCGAGCAGGTTGGCTAAGATCAGGGGTTGAATTTCCTGAGTCAGTAGCATCTCACTCTTGGGGAATGGCTTTTATTGGCAGTCAAATATGTCCAGCGGAATTAGATAAATTACGTGTGTTGGAGATGTGTATTGTACATGATTTAGCAGAGGTGAAAGTAGGTGACATCACACCTCATGATGGTATATCAGTAGAAGAAAAACATGCTCTTGAATCAGAAGCAATTGATTCGATGGAAGTAACTGAAAAGACCCGTCAGCTATTTGAAGAATATGAGACACAATCAACTCCGGAGTCGAAATTTGTTCGATTCCTCGACAAGCTCGACATGGCATTGCAAGCAGAAATATATGAGGAAAAGGGTATGGATCTATCTGAGTTTAAGAAAACTGCAATATCCCTCGCAGAGCAATACGGATTTGAGTGGTAGTCCCGGGAGGATTCGAACCTCCGTCCCCTGGACCAAAACCAGAGATGATGGACCGCTACACAACGGGACTACAAGGGGGCGGCAGTAGCGCCAACATTTGAACGGTACTACTAGGCGAGGACGATTTCGTCGAATGTATAAACACACGAAACATCGGTATCATCAAACACTGAGGCCTACCCTGATGCACATATGCATCAGTCGGCACAGACCATTAATCGTCGGCGAAAATCCTTTTTGTTAATTGGATTGATGCTAACAGCGTTGATTATTTGGACACCATCATCTAGTGCTGCCGATGGAGATGGCGATGGCTTTGATGACTCAATAGACGATTGTCCATTTGCGGCAGGATATTCCACTACTGGACTTCAAGGATGCCCTGATACCGATTTGGATGGTATACCTGATTCTGATGAAGGTACTCTATCAGATTTCACAAATGCAGGTCGGGAATTTGATAATATATATAGTTCGCAATTTGATGAACTTTCAGGGGGAGTTTCAGAATATACTAGCAGCTCTCGCAGTTCGATGTGCCGTGCTATGGCAGTTGCACCGAATGGCATGGTAGTATTTGGATCAGATGATGGTAACCACGTTTATCTCGCAGGAGAGTCTGGAAACATCATCCATTCTTTGTTTACTATAAGATCAAATCCAAGAGCGATTGACTTTTCCCCTAATGGCACTTTGTTGGCTGTGGCAGGATATGGTGCTGATGGAAATGAAGCCGTTGTCGATGTCTACGAAATGGATTGGAATACACTTTCAGCAACGCATGTCGTCAATCTTTCGGCAAACCATGATGACGACATGTTCGGATTAATTTTTGGTCCCGATGGCGATCGATTGTATATTGGTGGGAAGGACGAAAACGTTACAACTTATCACACATCTAATTGGTCAATATCCTATGTTATTCCCTCACCTGATGATGTATATGCAATCAGGACAAGTCCAGATGGTAGACTTCTAGCTTTTACCCATGGAGAACAACTCAGTGTCTATTGGTCTGAAAACGCCACAAAATTATACACTATGCACAATAATTCAGAATATACTCTTGGTTTGGATTGGAGTCCGGATGGGAATTGGATTGTGACAGGTAGCAACGATGACAAAGTACGAATTCACCACGCTGGAAATGGCACTTTGGAGGCAACCTTGGATTACAATTCTGGAGTCAATGCAATCGCTTTCAATAGAGCAGGGACACACTTTGTAATTGCGACTAATGACAATGATCCTACGTGGATTGTGCGTACATCAGACTGGACAGTAGAGGCCGAGTTTGGCGATTTCCCAGGAGGTAGTGGGAACGGTGCTTCTGGAAGAAGAGGCGCAAGATCTGTTGCATGGTCGGCTGATGAAACAATGATATATTTCGGTGCAAGATATTATGCAGGATTTTACACATATTATTCTGAAGATGCTTTCATGTGGCTGGGCGGAGATGTCACAGGGCAATTGATGGAGACCCGTTTCCGAGAATATAGTGATACTAACAGTAATTTATTGCCAAATCACTACAATTCAACCGTTACACAAGTTACTCAATTTCAATGTTCTAGTTCAATCGCCAAACTTCTAGTCGGGGCCTCTTCAAGCACTGCTGCTGAATCACTAACGACAAGAGCCTCTAATTATTCAGTAAGTGGGATGCGCACATGCACCCAATCTGGAGTAAACCTGATTGAAATTCCGGTTGCAAGAATGCCTGCCACTATCATGGTTAATCCAAATACGCCTACACATCAGTGTATGACTACTACTGGTGGCCTTTCAATGGGCCAGATAAGATGGATTGTTTCTGGGGCATCTCAAAGTGACTTGCAAACAACAAATGAACAGCACCCCGGTGTCAATTGGAATTCGATTGTACCAAATGATGATGCGAATGGTGTTGTTGAATGGCGTGATTTACACAACTCCTGCCCAGATGAACCTATTCATTTGATTCATCGTTGGGAAAATCGTTCAGTAACACAGATGATCGCGACCTCGTTGCTTTGTGGCCATTGCAGTTATTCTGAAAGTTGGTTTCAAGCAGATGCAGAGAGGTTGCGCTTAATTGAGGGTACAAGGGGTGAAATCATAAATGGTGCAGCCAACAATGATGATGTATTTGGGATCACCGAATTAGTCTCGGGACTTGCCGCAACAAATGTGTACCACGTACCAATTTACGATAATTGGACACATGGGGCTGCCGATGCTTCGGCTGCGTCAAATACATTGATTCACCCGTCTTTAGCTAATAGCACCAATGGGATTTGGCCATTCCAAGATGATTATCGTCTAGTAATCCGTGAAGACCAATTAGTTGAAATTCGACCATTTTTGGAGTGGATGTTGTCAGAAGAAGGTCAAGAAAACTTTGACGAAATAGGATTTGTTCGTTTAGACAATTATTCTCGTGTACTTTCGGGCGATAGAATTGGAATTAACATGCGCAATATCTTACCAGATGACGATGGAGATGGTATTTGGAATGGTGATGACAATTGCCCTGGCACACTCCCAGTTGATTACTCTACGATTGACCAATTCGGTTGTGCGAACATCCAACGCGATACTGATGGCGATGGCTTCGATGATTCAATAGATGACTGTCTTACAGAATATGGCCTCAGTGCACAACCGACGATTGGTTGTCCCGATTCAGATAGCGATGGTTGGGCTGATACTAGTGATGATTATCCTAGTGACGGTAGTCAATGGGTCGATTCCGATGGTGATGGTTATGGGGATAATGTCACAGGTACAGATGGCGATGCTTGTCCTAATGAGTCAGGCACCTCGACTCTCGATAGTTATGGTTGTCCAGATCTTGATGGTGATGGCTGGTCAGACCTTGCTGATGATTTCATCAACGACCCTACACAGTGGGTAGATTTGGATGGCGATGGAGTTGGTGACAATTACTCTTGGGCAGAAATAGTCGAAGGAGTTCGTCAAGGGGAAAATGGCGATGCATTCCCTGGAGAATTTACTCAGCACAAAGATCGCGATGGTGATGGTTTTGGAGATAATCCGTCTGGCTACAATCCAGACTCGTGCCCGAGTGAATTTGGAACATCAACTATGAATGAGAACTACGGATGCCCAGATTCAGATGGCGATGGCTGGGCTGATTTAGAAGATGTATTCCCAGACAACCCGACTCAGCACTTCGATTCAGATGGAGATGGTTATGGTGATTCACAATCAGGTACTAATCCTGATATTTGTCCACTCACTCCATCTGATGAACGGTTGCAGGTAAATGAATTGGGCTGCGCTCCTTCAGAGTTGGATACCGATTCTGATGGTGTATTCGACAATATTGACCTGTGCAATTCAACAGACGCCAGTGAAGCTGCCAATGTCAATTTGGAGGGTTGTGCTCCCAATGAAATTGATTCTGATGGGGATGGTATTATGGATTCATTTGATGCTTACCCGACTGATCCTACTCAAGCAGTAGACTCTGATGGCGATGGCTTCCCTGACAATTCTAGCGGTACTAATGGGGATACTTGCCCGATGGAATTTGGCAATTCCACAGAAGATCGTAGAGGTTGTTCTGATTCTGATGGTGATGGCTGGTCTGATCCTGATGCTTCTTGGTCAGTTTCAGATGGTGCCGACATTCTTCGTGACAATCCCACTCAATGGGCAGATTCCGATGGTGATGGATATTACGACAATTATGGAATTGGATTCTGGGCAAATGACGCGATGAGAAATCAATCTTGGCCTGGTCAATATGTCCCCAATGCCAAGGATTCGGATAGATGCCCTCTGGACTCCTATACCTACCAAAATTTGCAGAATCCGGGTTGTCCACTTGATGTATTTCCAGAAGGGGGAGACACAACTACGGATGGTGATTCGTTCGATGAAAAACCATCGTCAGATGGTGGTATGGGCATTGACACAATCATATTCATTGGCTTGGCAGTAATTTTCGTAATCGCTATTGGCGGAGGGGCGATGGTTCTGCTTAAGTCGAAAAAGTCCACTAAGAAACGGGAGACAAAAAAGCAGCAAAAAAAGACCTCTGAAGACGTGGATCCAACAAACATTGAAGGGGATGATAATGAAGTGAACCTTGAAGATGATCCGAATTACAAAGTTGATGAGCAAGGTTGTGAATGGTGGATTGATGATGATGGTGCTTGGTGGTATCGTACACCAGAGATGGATGATTGGACTGAATATCAGAGTTGATTACTCCCCAACATTCTCTGTCGCTCTCCCCGAAGGGCCTATCAATTGATTCATTTTCGATAATGGCATGGACATCCAGAAAATTGCAGTGCTTGGCGCAGGTCAGATGGGAAATGGAATCACACAAGTTGCAGCTTGTGCCGGTTATGATGTTACAATGATTGATATTGAGCAAAATTATGTTGAAAGGGGAATGCAGACAATTGAAAAATCATTGAATAAGTTAGTATCCAAAGAGCGAATGACACAATCAGATGCTGATGCAGCTTTATCTCGAATTTCTGGCTCCACAGATCGTTCTTCTGCAGCAGATGCTGATTTAGTCGTAGAGGCAATTCCGGAAATTCCAGAACTGAAATTTAGCACATTTGCCGAATTGGATAGAATTTGTAAGTCCGATGCAATTCTCGCTAGTAATACTAGTAGCATTAGCATCAATGATATCGCTGCTGCTACATCGCGTCCAAACAAAATCATCGGGATGCATTTTATGAATCCTGTACCAATAATGAAATTGGTTGAAGTAATCAATGGTAAAGATACAGATGAAGGAGTGACTAAATCGGTAATAGAAGCAAGTGAAAGGATGGGTAAAACTGCGCTAATTTGCAACGATTCACCAGGTTTCGTATCAAATCGAATATTGTGTCCAATGATTAATGAAGCAATATTGACTTTGCAAGAAGGGGTGGCAGAACCTGAAGCCATCGATGGTATCATGAAACTTGGAATGAATCACCCAATCGGTCCCTTGGCTTTAGCAGATCTAATTGGTAATGATACAGTTTTACACATCATGAATGTCTTACATGCAGGGTTAGGCGATGACAAGTATGCACCTGCACCGTTACTAATTGAAATGGTCGACGCAGGTAAATTAGGACGTAAATCTGGTGAAGGATTCTATTCGTACAATTAGTGTGAACCGTGTAGGCCTAGCCCGAACGCTGATAAGTCGTGTTATACGGACTCGGTTTGGGATTAGTATGGCAGGCACCACTCGCGTTGAAGTTAGAACCTTGAAGGTTGGAAGATATATAGCTCTCGAAGAGAGTGCATACAAGATTCTCAGTATAACCAAGCGTAAGCCCGGTAAGCACGGTGCAGCAAAAGCTCGGATTGAACTTGAAGATATTTTCACAGGCCAAAAGAAGAGCCATGTGGCGCCTGTTACCGACACAATTAGCGTACCATTAATCGAAAAAGGTTCTGCTATCATTACCCATATTGAAGGTACAGAAGTACATGCAATGGATAACAAAACCTACGAAACTCTCATCCTTCCTCTAGAACCAGGAATGACCCTTGAAGGTGGTTCTGAAATCCTTTGGATGGAAGCCATGGGTCGTTACAAAATAAGCCGTGACCATTGATTGGATTTTGCCCTTGGAGGTTCGGCAATGACTACTGCCGTCAATCCAAAGTTAACTGTAATTGCAGCATCACACCAAGATATATCATCCGTTGAGATGGCATGGTGGCGCCTTTTACACGATCAACAATTACACGATTTTAGGGGCCCACATTCATCTTTGCAGACTCAACATAATCGAGATAGAGTCCGTCGTTTTTTGGAGAGTAGAATCCGTCTTGGGAGGGTAGTTATTGCTAGATTGAAAGATGAGTTAGTAGGAATCAGCACATTTGCCCCCGATGGATTCATTTTGGATGGGGAAATACAAGTTTGGGAAATAGCAGATGTATGGGTTGAACCCCATGCGAGGCGTCAGGGAATCGGTTCGGCGATGGTCCAATTTTGTGAGCATGAATGCATGATGAGGGGTGCCAGCGAAGTCCGACTTACAGTGTATGAAAAGAACAGAGTAGCATTGGATTTGTATGCCTCCATGGGGTATGATTCCAAATCATTTACGCTTTCCAAGCAATTGTCGGATGAAACAGAATAAACCGGTATGCATTGCCCACAAACCTAAGACCCATCCACGATACCGTCAGTTCGCTCCGTAGGAGCGGTGGTATGCATGTCGGGAGTGAAGAAGTCTGCATATCGTCAGCCTGTAACTGCAAAAGGCCTTGCAGCAATTGAGTCAGGATCACTAACATGGCTTGATGAAGATATGTACAACAATTTGAACACAGGATTGTTGGAGCAGTACCTCGAAGAAAAGAACCTTGAGGAGTCCTTTGAAGTCAGTCATTGGTCATTATCAA
>JASLKH010000097.1 GCA_030747675.1 Candidatus Thalassarchaeaceae archaeon
CTTGCAGTAAGTCGAACATGCTCAAAACGAAAGACTGGAGTTTCGCGAAGAAAACTCCGATGACGACTGTGCTAACATGATCTTCAGCCATTACACGTTCAATTTCGTATTCGAGTTCTTGTTGTCTAGTTTAATCAATGTCTGAATATACACTAAATAGCTCCAATTTCGGTTCTGCATCGAACCTTTCTTCGGCAAAATCTGCAGAAATATGAATTCCAGACATGAAGAAAGAAGAAGATGGTGTCAAAATACCAGCAACGTAGACTGTTCTGTTGATTCCTTTATTGAGAGGGTCACTGACCACGACAGAATCACCTATCTGTAAATTGAGTGTTGGTGCAGTGTCAATTCCGCCCGCTGGTTGAGGGGTGAGGGAATAATCGACAATTGCGAGGTAGGAATCATTGAATACGGCACTCCACAACTCAGCCTCAGTTTCACCAAAGAATTCATCCCAAGCAGCAAGTGACAAGGCCCCATGATCTGTGAAGTTTCTATCAAAACCTCGAAGATACACAATCAATTCGTCACCAGAACCGTCTAAACGCTCAGCATTAACAGGAGTGGTTGACATAAATGAGACTGAATCAAAATCTTCAATTGAGGCCTCACTGAGGTTCCAATTAGACAAATCCTTATCCAAAGAATAGTCAAATTTACCACTAATAGCAACGATTTCATATTCCCCGCCAACTTCTTCACTAAGATCATCCATGTAATTATTCAACAATGCACTATATCCAGACAAAACAACTACTGCGAACACAACAATCGAAAACATACCCATTGACATTGCCGTACGGAATGGTGTGGCCAATGGATAAGAAAGGGAAGTTGGCAATACAGATGCGGCTCTTTTCGACCTTGCTGAAAGCAAACGTGCAATAGCTCTAGCAACGATTGGAGCCAGACTTGAAAGCAAAAGAACACCAGCTGCTACAAGGAAAATACCGAGCAAAATGAATGAGTAGGCACCTTGCTCCCAATCTGCACTGATAGGATCTCCAATCCACCCCCAGAGAACCATAGAAGTGCCCAAAATAGTGAGAATTAAGCGTGGTAATATCACTGGCCGATGCAGTCGAATACGACCAAAATGGATGTTTTCTGGTAAAATTACTCGCAATATCCAGAACATCGGAGGAAGTAAGGAAAACAAGAAAATGAATCCACCCAAAAGCCACCAAGCATGTCTTGAACCATCTTCAGGAGAACCCGCTAAAAATGCTAAACCAAAGAAAAGCATAGAAGAAAGAGCCAAAAACAGAGAAATTAAGATTGACCACCATGGCAGTCCACCTGTAAATCGAACAGGAATATCACGAATTGCTGCGACTACATTCAATCGGCTAATCCAAAGGGAAGTAAGCCATAAGGTCACCCAGGTGACTAAGAAACCGGTTACAAATCCACCCAACAGACTTTGGAATGTCCAATCAAATATTGCTCCATTCAAACGACCCCCTGCTTCACCAAGGGCGGTCCCCATGAATTGCATGATGACCCAACCAAAACCAATTCCCAGCACAGCACCAAGCGCGCTTGAAATTAATCCTAAAAATGCCCCTTCCTGAACAAATAATGCACGTAAATCAGCACGCTGCATCCCAATTGCCCGAGCCATGCCCATCTCAGGTTTGCGTTCATCCGCTAGCATAACAAAAATATTGATGACAAGTAAAATACCTGCAAAAATGACAAATGACCCAAATATCAAAAACAACATTGAGAAACTCTCACCAGCACCTTCTGTAGCCTCTAATGCACGTTGTTTGATAGGAACTACACGCAAGTTCGTTGTCTGCAAATCAGCTTGCTCATCGGACCAAGCAATGATTGCTGATTCCATTACCGTATAATTTGTTGAATTGAACAATGCGGGACCAGATATAATCACAAAAGTTCGATCACCGCTATTTCCTGAAGCAAGGTTTTCAGCATCACTCAAAGAGACCACTGCAAATGATATTGCATCAAAGGACGGTTGTCCAGGTGGTGAAGGAAATGTCAAATTTGAATTATCAACATACATCAATTCCCCTGTCAGCATCCCCCTTGCTACAGGAAGATAACCGCGTAAACGAATGAATTCGCCTTCATCCAAATCAAGTGTATCTCCAGCCCATTTTGAGATGACAACATGTTGATCATCAACATCGGGGAATCCCATGCTACCCTCACCAGAGAGGGCGATTGCTGTTAGTGGTACACGCAAGGCGTCAACCTTGATTCTGTTTGGGATTCTGCCAGATAATTCACCATCATCAGAAATTGCAACACCATTACCTGTAGTCACTATTAATCTGGCTCCAACCATGCTTATGGCCGCCTCTGAAGTGGATGCTGCAGGGGGTAAAGGCATTGAGTACGAAGCGAAATTCGTAGTATTCCAATACCACAAGCCTTCAGATTCAACCCACAATACGGACTCTGAATTAGCAAGAATTGAACCGTTTGGTAACCCCAGTGTGTTTGCAGGGATAAGAGTTCCATTATCCAGTAAATGAAGACTCTGTCCATTGTCTACCCATGCCGATCCTGCGTGGGAAAACAAGTTTCGACGCTCGACTAAATCGTCAGAGCAAAATTGTGACAGAGGGGTGTTTGTAGTATTTTCAAGAGAAAAAGAGCAACTTCTGCTTCCAAGTAAACGCTCGATTCTAATGTGTAATTGACTGTCGTCTATCGCCATATCGAGTCGCATCGCAGAACCGTCATCAAGAATTGAAAAAGTCAACCAGCCACTTAGGTTCAAATCTGACTGATGCAATATAACAGCACCTTCATCCAATTCCAGAGCGAATATTGAAGATTCTGATTGTTCGAGGGCCACTATTTCACGACCATTCAGATGATCAATGTCATTTGAATCAGGGGAAACATCCACCTCACGCAAACCCTCTGAATGGGCAACTAAACCCTTTTTTTCAGATAAAATAAGTAAATCATTGATTGCTTTTTCATCTGCATCGGACTCCCAAATCCACCACTCTCCAAACGAGTCCTGGAGTGATAAGCCGGAGGCAGTAGCATACCAATCCCAACCCTCAGTTTGCGCAATTTCAGTAATTGTACTTGATGCCAAACCAGATAGGTTTACACTTCCCTGCGCAGTGTTGTACAGTGGCACCTGAAGCATTTCGAGTATCTGGGCATCGGCATTAGTCTCATCTACAATTGCAGTTAAATTAGCAACTTCGCCTACATCCAGTAATCCGAAACCTGTTGTACGGGCAACTGCAATCATCCCATTCGCTTCATCAGCCTCAATTGTTAATCCTGCATCTTCTGCCAGTAGTTTCTCATTAATTGCATCTTTCAGATTGTCCCGGATTGCTGTGGTGCCATCACCTTTCACAGAAATTCCAATATGATTGACTAAGTCGGTTTTTTCCGTGTATGTTTGTGCATCTGACAAAGAAGTGAAAATTAAGGGGTATTTAGACCCCAAATAGCCAGTTGAAATATCCGATATTATCGCCTGAACAGTCATATTTAGAGACTTTTTCTCGATTCCAGAAGTGTAATCAATTATCATCCAATGAACCTCAAGTGTATCTCCCACATCGGCTGAGACTCTCTCAGCCATCTCCTCATTGATCACAACATTCCCTGATTCAATGTCTGCATAATGAATACCATTTTCACCACCGATTGGGTCGAAACTACCCAATAATGAGCGGTTTGCATCAAAGGCCATCCACTGCCCATTCGGCTCTGCGAGGCCCGATTTTTCATGAATTGCCGAAATAGTCAGAGCCAGACCGGGTCTAGCACCAATAATATCGGGCATATCAACTAATTCATCCGATAATTCACTGGCTCTTGTTGAATTCCATTCAGTCCATAGCCCCGTTATTGGGTCATTTCCACGGATGTAGTAATCAGTATCCCCCAACGGCACAAGGAAATGTTGTTCCATTGTGGCATCCAAACTATCGCCAATAACCAATGACGAGGAAACAATTGCAGAACCAACTAAAAGTCCTGCAATAACAAGTGCAGTATTGCGTTTACGGCGTACTAAATTATTGCGAGCCATTGTTGCAAGAATGCGGTGGCGGCTAGAAAGAAGCCATTGAACTACTGTCCATACAACAAGACCAGCAATCGCTGAAATACCAACAGAAGTCAACGTACGACCCAAGGTCCAGTCATTTTCATCAATTTGTGCTGAAAAGGAGAGCCATGCGACAATGGTCAGAGAAGAAATGCCTGAAATTGCCGTAACCAGTTTACGTGGCCACGTCCAAGCACCAGCCAAGGACATTGAAATCACCTATTCCTCTTCTCCAGAACGGCGATCTTCTACTATTCTACCATCCTTCATTACGAGGGTGCGTGAACACCTAGCTGCAACTTCACTATCATGAGTTACCAAAACCATAGTCATGCCTCTATCCTTATTCAATTGCAATAGTAAATCAAGGACTTCGTCACTTGTTTTCGTATCAAGATTACCCGTAGCTTCATCGGCTAGAATAACAGCTGGGTTGTGAACAAACGAGCGAGCAATTGTTACTCGTTGTTGCTGTCCACCTGACAATTCTGCTGGAAGATGTCCTGCACGGTCCCCTAGACCAACAGATTCGAGAGCATCAAGGGCCATTAATCTAGCATCACGTGGTGATTTACCAGCCATTAACAACGGTAATTCGACATTTTCAACTGCAGTTAATACGGGGAGTAAATTGAATGCTTGAAATATGAAACCAAGTCTTTCACCGCGTGTTTGTGTTAACTCCCAATCTGACATCGCAGATAATCCAACTCCGTCAATCAATACTTCACCTGAAGTAATGTCATCCAATCCAGATAAGCAATTCAGTAGCGTGGTTTTCCCACAACCACTTGGGCCCATTACTGCAACCATTTCGCCAGACTCAAGCGTGACGCTTACTTTGCGAAGAGCCTCAACCCGATTCGTTCCCGTTTCGTAAATCTTCCACAATTCTTTGGCTTCAAGGACAGCGGGCATGGAAATCTGTGGACAGAGCAGGGATATAACTCCCCGTATTCACCCAACTCCAGATGGGCAGAGATAAGATGCTGAGAAGAGTGACCCTTTTCGGGCCACTGAAAGATGATTTCGGAAAGAGAGAGTTGCAAATAGAAGCCGGGGGAGACGAAACAGTTCGCTCCATACTGGAGCGGTTAGAGATTCAGCCGGATATAGTGAAAGTGGCACTAGATGGTGAAATATCTGAATTAGACACCCAATTGTCTGATTCGATAGAAATTGCAATACTGCCGCCTGTATCTGGTGGTTAAAACAGAGAAAATTAGCTGATTTTGTTCCGCAACGTTGAATGGGTGGGGGCTCTCAGCGGTGTTTGGTGCAATAATGGCTTTTGGAACCAACGAACTCATCATCATACTAATCGCATTCTTCGTTCTCTTCGGAGCAGAACGCCTTCCGAAGTTAGCTCGTTCCCTTGGACAGGCCAAAAGTGAATTTCATGAAGGGATCAAAGACATCAAAGATGCCGGCGCCGAAACTGAAGATGACTTAGCCCGTGGTGGTAGAACGGAATCTGCTGCTTTAGCTGAAAAGGCAGAGGAATCAGGTGTCGATGTAGAAGGAAAAACACCAGATGAAGTTGAAGAAGAGACATCTGAATAATCAATTGGAAAATTAATTTTATCAATTGGAATTTTGGATTCTTTTAAGACGTAATTCGGCACCGCATTCCGGGCAATTTCCATACTCGCCTTTACGCTTAGTTTCAAGCGCTGGATGCTGACGACGACACCCTCTACATTCGAGGGTCCAAGTCCAAGAATCTTCTATTCCATCTTGTATGATTCCTGTCCAAGGATGGTCAAAATTAGTACAAACATTCTGTAGTCGATAATCATCAGTTACCAATTCCGCACCGTGTTCAATTGCTAGAGCCAGTATCTCAAGGTCAACTGCTGCTAAACCTGACAAATCACCTGTTTCAATAGCTGACGCCCGTGCCTGTTCGATCGCCTCGGTAGACGGCGAAAGAAATCGAGGGCCCTGAGATTGAATTAGCATGGCTCGTTCAGGGGAGTGTTTCATGACTTCAGCAACTTGCCCAGGGACACACAGACATCCTATCAAGTCCACAAGGGGCCATGCTAAGAGAGCCCCTGTATCCAGTGCGCGCATGAATAGGGGGCATGAAACAAGAACATGAGGACTTCGGAGGCATCAACCTTGATGAAGGAGATTCGTTGGAATGTGTCCATGGGGTGGAAAGAGTCTATCTTAGATGCCTTCGATAATTTGGGCGAGGGGAGTCTTGCTGCCCTCTCATTTACTGAAGCGATTATTCAACCAGTCCCTCCAGATTTACTGTATATGCCAATGGTTTACGCAGATAAAACGAATACGACTACAGTTCTCTGGCTTTGGACTGTTGTTACAATTACTTCGGTTGCAGGAAGCTTAGTTGGTCATTGGATTGGGCAGCACTGGGGTCGCAATCTGTTAGAGAGATATGCAAATCCAAAACATGTAACCATGTTAGAAAACTTGACGGAAAAATACGGTACTGCTGGAATATTCATTGCAGCATTTAGTCCAATCCCATACAAGGTATTTGGGTGGGTAGCAGGAATGGGTGAGATGGATCGCCGCACCTTTGCAATTGCAGGACTTTTCGGCCGAGGCTTACGGTTCGGATTAGAAGCAATTGCGATAGTCGTATGGGGGGATGAAGCCCTATCAGCAGCGGAGAGTTTTGTCGAAAATGAGTTTGCACTTGGGGCTATGAGTCTAGCAATAATTGGCTTAATCAGTTGGTTTTTGGTGCGTAAACAGATGTTTGCAATTCCCAGTGATACGGAAGAATGAGACCGAACGTCTCATCAACTATGTTAACAGGCGACGGTTTACGCTCGCGTGGTGTAGCTAGGCCCATCATGGTGGGTTTTCATCCCGCTGACTCGGGTTCGAATCCCGACGCGAGCACTTTTCGAAAAAGTAGCACTGCGTGAATTCATTGACGTTCGCGATAGGTTGCTAGCATCGCACTCAGTACTATTCCCAATATCACTCCAACATACATCCCTTGTGTATGTGCACCATCGCCAGCTAGATCCCTAAACGCTAGAGAAAAAGCCACAGTAATAGGGCTGCCTAGGAAAATGAAGCGGAATAACCAGCGACCAAAGGTTGGGGCCTTTCCCATTGGCCGTAATGTCAAGGAGCCTTTCTTGAGTAATATCTCCCAATCCAATTGCTTGACAACTTGGCGGAGTCTATCTATCACCATGGGGCGGATCTTTGGAGCTGTGGCTGAATGCAAACCACGTCCAGTAATTATCCGAACCCGACCAATCCATTCACGCGAGGATATAATATGCTCAAGGATTTCTTTGGCTAACTTCAAATTCAAATCATGTAAATCAACTGTTAATGTTCCTCTTGATATCCTAACATGGCTAGATGTAGTCCATGAACGCTCATCCGCCCACGGTAGATTCAGGGCCATATTTTCAATTGGAGACAAGAGTAATTGCAGTCGATCAATAGGTTCAACAGTAGCATCGGCATTTGAAATTCTTCGATTTCTTTCAAAATATCGAAACAAAGTATAACTCAAGAGGACTACTGTAGTGGCAACACCTATCAAAAATCCAATACGAAATGAGTTTTTTAAATCTGCATCCCCCATTCCTGTTGCGAAAATGTGCATAAAGAAAGTCATTGTACCAACCATGGTCCCAAGAACTGCTGAAAGGATGAAAACATCCCGTATATTCAACTCGACCATTAGTTCCTGACATTAACCACTACATATCAAAGGCATGGCTAATCATTTGGGACGAAGCCTGTTAGACTAAGAGTGATGCGCAACCGACATGGAGCCTCCGTTCCGCAATGGACTATCATCTCGTACTCGCGAGAAGAAAGTGGGGGGTTGGTTAACAGGTATTTTTGGGTTTTATCTGATTTCTATGTTTCTCGTACCTGCACTATTACCTGCCAATTCTGTACCCGAATTATCAGGGCGCGCCAATACTTTGGATTATTATGACGAGGATGGATGGGGGAATAAAGAGCATCCTGAGGGTGGAGGGATGGGACATAACCAAAGCGAACATGGGGTATTCGAATGGAGTAATTTGTCGAATCCATATTACTCATTTGTGTATGCATTTGGTGACTTCAATTGTCACCAAAAACATGAACGTTCATGGGAAATAAATGGTAACCAAATGCCCGTGTGCGTACGTGATGTAGGCATATTCCTCGGGTTAACCATAGGCGCGTGGTGGTGGTCAAGGCGTGGATTGAATCGATGGACATTGCGCGATTCATTCCTCACATTGTTACCCGATAGTAGAATACTAAACCTGTACCTAGTAGATCGACGAATGATTACAATGCTCGCAATTGGATTGGGAATGTCCTTACCTCTTGTTCTAGACGGTGGCATTCAAGCACTCACATCCTATGAATCAGTAAATCCCATGCGATTGGCAACTGGGATTCCATTTGGATTCATTATTTCGTGGTTCTTTGCAGCAAGCTTGTCTTCTCGCCCAGTAGATTTTGAGGGTAATCCGAGTAAAGTGAAATTGCCCAGTGGTGCTAGATTGATGTCTGAAAAACCATCAGATGAATCTGAATGATTTAGGTGGCACCATTGTGCCACCATTCCAATAATTCTTGGCGTGTAGAAGGTGAAGGAGTATTACTACAACCAGAACCCAGCAAAGACAAACGCGATAGACATGCGTCGAGTTGTTCTACTCTTTCTGGTGCTGGACGAGGACCAATGATACCTTTGAGAGCATGTTTCCAAGATGAATTGGGGTTGGACTTCCTCCATTTCGACAATGATTCCTTTAGAGGCCAAAGCGCGATACCAATTCTTCCAAATGCTTGCCAATCAGGGCGTAATTCAGAACGTGAGGCGTCACTACCCACTAAAGGACGGTGAATGCGCACCCACCCAGATTGCTCATGGAATATTTTCACCATCCGTCGTGTATGGCGATCAGTTACCATGCGAACTGGTCCTAACCATGAACGTAATTCACTAATTTCAACACCAGGTAGTAACGAAAGCGTCCCAACAATAGCGAGTACTGGATGGCTCAGAGGATCTGAAGGAGCATCTAACCTTGAAGGGGTCTCAGTGCCTTGAATGGCATCAATATACATCTGCGTAGAATCTCGAACTACCTCCCAAGGTTTACGAGAATCTAACCAATCCAAATTGCTACGTGCAGGACGAGATTCAACGACATCGAGTGTAGTTTGCCCTCGCTGGGATGCCATTGCACGCCCAAGCAAATGCAAATCTACTTCCTCAGTCGACACGTTCAACGGCACGGGCCGGTCATGCAGGAATCGACGAATCTCACCTTGCAACTTTTTCCTCAAATCGGATTTTTTTCCGTCATTAATTACAGGCCCAACAACACGGCCTTGGTTAAATGGAGATGGCATCGGAATATCTCCCCCCAAAAGAGCATGGTACCCTGCTCGAATTTTTATCTGGAATTCATCCGTTTCAAAATACTCTTGTTTACCAAGTGTCGACAAACGCAAAGTACCATGTTCAATCCGCCGTAATGCGGCTTCTGGATCGCAATCAACCCACACGCAAAGATCTGGGATCATTGCTGCTGCATTCATCCCTGCAACTTCTTCAATTCCCAAGTCACCGACAATTCCTTGATACACTAGGGAGGAGTGAACATTTCTCTCACTAACAACAACATGGCCCTTAGAAAGTCGCGGTCGGATCCAAGTGTGTGAATGATCCATCCTGTCTGCTGCAAAGTAAACAGCCTCTCGAATTGGACCTGCTTCTCCAGTTTGGACTGCCTGTACAGCAAGCAAACCTAATTCTGCATCTCTCCTCGGTTCTGCAGTGATATCGACACCAGCAAACGTGAATTCCTGCTCAAGAATTTCCGCAATCATTTGAGTTGCTAGACCCTTGCCAGAACCATCGCCACCTTCGATTGTGATGAGATACATCTTGGCACCTCATCATTTGTCATCTTCAGTCCTATCTGCAAACTGATGCTTGGTCGCTGCAAGCATTCCCATTCCTGCCAATATCAAAAGTGGACCTATGAATATCCCACCTCTACTAAACAGGGCTAATCCGCACAAATATTGCGTTCTTCGATAGTGCTGGCCCCGCTTTATTTCTGCGGCTCCGACTAAACCAACAAGAGCTGAAGTAATAGTTAGGATTGCTATAACAGTCGCCAATACAACTGCTGAACCAAGGTTGCTTGAATGACGCCAATCTTCTGAAATTGTCCCTGAACCAGGGGACAAAGTCAATCCCAAATCCGATTGATCACCTGGATTAAATGTGATTTCCATAGTTTTGTTACCCGGATGAGTTACTTCAAGAAGCAATGACTCAACTCTAACTCCAGACATTGTAAATCTACCATCTCGATTAGAAGTAGCCTCATGTAAAGTTGCATCTCCATTGAGGTTCAAAATTCGTACGTAAACACCCTCTACAGGCCCTCCATCAGACCCATTTTCTTCGTCCAATGCTGAAAGAATTTGGCCGGTTACTACTTCTTCGTCTTTCGAACCAAATAATGGGCTATCGAGAACATCCGCTGGACTAGCTGCAATCAAAAGAACGCCGAACCACAACCCCAAAAGGGAACCTGTAACAACAAGTCCCATCGACATGCTGCGTGCCCATTCCAGGTCTTCTATACTGCCTGGCCCACGGCCACGAATAACTGCGCGACTAATCTCTTCATTGGAATCAATAGTAACCACTAGTTCCACATCATCGTCCGACATACTACCCCCCCTTGTATCACGGGTCACGCTCGCCGTCCTTCAAGTTCATGGCTCCTTGGGCCAATCGATGGAGGAATAGTCCGGTGGCACTCAGTGCCAATATAACCAAGAATACTGTGCTTAAACTCAATTCTTCTGCCGTGTTTTCCACTTCAATACCTGGCGTGTTTGTATCTGGAACTTGGGTAGATGGTGGTGTTGTCAGATTTATCCGATACATTGATGGCCATTTTTTGCCAGTAACCCACAATTCCTGATTTTGTTCATCCCAAGCAATCCCATTCAACGCTTCTGCAGACGAGTCATTTGGCCGTAATGAAGAGGCGTCAATCTCCATCACAACCACGCCAGTCCCTGGATCAATAGCAACTATTGTGTCTGAATGATACACATTTGCAAAAATTAATCCATCAATACACTCTAATTCATTCAATTTATCGCGGGGGGTACCATTGAGAGTTACATTGACAGATTCAATAATTTCGAACGTTGATTCATTCCGAAATATCAATTTATCACTGCCATCCGACATTACTAATCGGTTCCCATCATGACATAAACCCCAACCTTCACCATCATAGGAATAATTTGTCAATTCATCAAATGTTTCAGACTCAAAGCGGAAGGCAGTACCATTCTTCCAAGTTAACATGATAATCTCATTTCCCACAAACGCAATTCCCTCTCCGAATATTGATTCATTAAGAGCGACAATGCGTGAAACATTACCATCATCGGGGTTGACCTCGCGGAGGGACGATGATCCGTACAACCCTGTTGATTCAAACAAACGGCCGTTGTAGAACGTCAACCCTTGAGTATAAGCATCGGAATCATGAGGGATTGTTTCAACGATTTCAACCAAAAGTTGCTCGGGTCGAACTGATGATGATTGGGAGTTTTCATTCGCAACATTAGTCGGGAAAATCGAAATCGTAAACATGGCCGTCAAAAGCAATGCTGCGGCCCGAATTCGAGAGATATCCGAGTTGTGGAAGCCACCCATGTATGAACAATGCTCCATTGTGAGTTAAATACCTCTTCGGACACAAGACTGCCGGAACACGTAGTGTTCCAGCAGGGGGATATCCGTGGCGACGCAAAAACTCTTCAGAAAACAAACCAAAAGTCTCCTCATCATTTCAATAATGATTCTAGCTTCATTGCTACCATTAGCCTCTGCCAATGAGGCTGAAGAAAGCAGTAGCCAAACTGGATGGGAACCAGTAGTATACTCACTGGAGGGTTTTGATCCTGAAACGATGGGTAAGGCGTATTTATTCACCAATGGAAGTGAACCACTTTACAGTGCAACTAGATTTCTGAAGCAGCAATGGCAGGATGATGATTACCCTCAACTTCGTTTACCTTTTGAAGAAACTACTGGCCGTACATCTGCTCGTGCTTGTGAAAATGCTTGGTCGACGGGCACTGCAGGCACGGTACAAACTACGGGAGGTCAGATCTCAGTTACTGCAATGCATGTCACCCAAAATGCTGCCATATTAATTGAGAGTGGGCAATCTGTTTCATCCACGACACTGAACAATATTGGTTCAACATGGGAGACTACCATCTACCCAACTAACACCAATTACTTTGGAAATCCACCGGACGTGGATAACAACTGCCAGATTGAAATTGTAATCTACGCCATAGATGGCCCTTCAAACATTGGTGGTTATTTCATGCCAGGCATGTCTGCAACGCGTGAAACAATCTATGTTGATATCGATGATTTGGGTAGTGCATCGTGGAGAAATACTGTATTAGCTCATGAATTTGAGCATTTATTGCATAACGCAAGAGATCCTTTCGAATATGCATGGGTTGATGAAGGGAACGCTGACATGGCATCTTTCCTCAATTTTGGTGCATCCGATGGAGTCATTGGCCATGCAAATGCATGGGCTACAAATTCAACCTGTAGTGTCCGTTGGTGGAATCAAAGAGATGATGGTTGTGATTATGGTGGTGGATTCCTATTCATGCTGTTCCTAGCTGATAACCTAGGAGGTGGATCTGCTATTCAACAACTGGTTGCAGATAGTCGGACAGGAGGTAATGCAATTGTACATCTAGCACAAACACTCGGACCTGGTGCAACACCGATTGGCCAAACAATGTCTGATATCTTTGCAAACTTCAGTGCATCCATGGTCCTTGATCATGGGACGCAAGCAGAATTTGGGCTGGATAATATCGACATGTTTGAAACATGTGGGAGCACTGTGTTCTGCCGTTTGCAACTTGAAGCGTCCAACCTAAATTGGGCAACCATGTGGAATGGAGGACCATATGACACCGAAGGATGGGGAGTCAGTGCGTTTAGATTCAAAGATGGGACTGGAGCACCGTTGAACATTAAGGTCCAACCTACCGAGATTGGATTCGCAGGTGCGATGTTGAAAAAAGATGCAAATTCAGGAGCATGGTCAATGGAGCGACTTCGATTCGACCCAGCAACAGGAGTAGGAACTGGGCTTATCCCTGGATTTGGAAATGTTACCGATGATGTTTATCTCATAGTATGGTATGAAAGTCAAGTTGATGATTGCGACTATACTCAACCAAATTGTAATTTCCCAGGCTCTCCAGTTTATCCAATTGCATCATACAATGTATTCGCTGGATTAATCACAGAACCTGCCACAATTTCACTAACTGATGAAATTACGTCAGATCGTGATGGGGATGCTCTTGACGACACTGTCCAAGTAGATTTTGAAGTCAATTCTTCTGCATTCTATGAAGTATTAGATGTTGAAATGAAGGTCTATGTGAACAATACACTGCAAGATTCAATGGACATTTCACTTGATGCAGGGAATAGTATCCCTACACAAAGTAGTGTATGGTTTACACCCCCCTGGGATGGTGATTGGACCCTACGCTTCACAATGCGGAATCAACTTGGTGAAGTTGTTGATGAGGCATTGGCTATCCCACCAACTTTACACAACATGGCCCCAGTATCTGTTGGAACTGCTGCATCGAACGAAACACAAACATGGTTGGGTTTGCAATTCTTCGGCGCTGGTTATGACCTATGGGGACTTGGATTGACAAATGAAACATTCACTCACAACGTTACACCAATTGGATATTTATGGGACTTCGATGATGGTGCCTCGGGATCTGGATTAAAGGACCCATTGCGAGCATGGCAAAATGAAGGAAGTTACAATGTAACCTTACGCGTCAAGGACCAAGGTGGCTACCTAAGCCCGGTTCAGACTTGGACGATTAATGTCTCAGATACAGTAATGCCCATCCCAAAAATTAGCGTGGGCTCTCCCCCTGCTCCAATTTCCAACCCTTATGTGCTTCTTACCTCACAACGAGTGCAATTCTCTGCTACTCAAACGGAAGACAATGTTCCATTAGAACATTTGACATTCACATGGGACTTCGGTGACGGGACAATAGAAAGTGGTGTTGGACTATATTCGACATCCCATGAATGGGGGGTTGGCTCATCAAATGGCACACCATATAGCCTAAAATTAACAGTGAATGATGGAACATTCGAAACTAACGTCTCAGTTATTGTTTTAATTATGAATCGTGTACCTCGACAAATTTGGTTTGATGAAATGGAAACTCACACCCTTACGCCATTACAATTACCAAACATCTTCACAGATGACGATGGAACAATTGTATCTACTCAATGGTGGTTTGACGAAGATGTCAACCTAGACGGTGGAATTGTAACAATGGGGTCAACATTCAACACAAACCAAAGCACTGATGCAAACCCAACACCTGCTTGGTCAACGACTGGGATGAAGAATGTGACAATTTTCGCTACAGATGATGCAGGAGATACATCAATGGGAATCGTTAGTATCAATGTTTTGAATCAAAAACCAGTCGCAATTTTCCCCCGGCCTAGTGACGGTACAACCAATACCATGTACACATTCCTATCATCATCGTTTGATCCAGATGGTAACACCGCTAATCTGCTACACAATTGGACCATTACAGGAGTTGGGACACCAATCACGAATAATCAAGCCACGCATCTCTTTGAAGAGCCTGGACAATATACTGTGACTCTTGTTGTTACAGACGAACGAGGTGATGATTCACTACCAAAAAGCTACATTATCCACATAGCCAACCCTCTTCCAATTCCAATCATGGATGTCAGAGAAGCATGGCTGAATGATGAGCCTCTTCAAGTCCCCGGTTCTAGTGAAATTGAATATCAATGGCGCCGTGGATTCACCCAAAATGGAGAACTTTTCGTTGCACCTGGAGCAGTACTATACTTTTCATCAAATGGATCGCATGATGGAGATATTGCATATTCCGGTATGCTTAATCCTGACCCGATGGCCATGGATTGGAACGGAATTACTGAAACCATCTGGGACTGGGGTGATGCATCGCCACCAACCACCACAACAAATGCATGGCATATGTTCGACCTCCCCGGATTGTACACTGTCACATTAACAGTTAGAGACGGCTTTGGTATGGGAGATACAAATACCACAACAATCGATGTGTGGGTGTCAAGCGCCCCAGTAATCACCTCTGAAACAATCAGTGATGTTGATTTCGTGATAGTGGAAGAAATCAACGTCTTTGTTGGTTCGGCAGAAGATGCTGACATCATTAACAACATCATGGCATGGAGAGATAATGATGTCACCTTTGATTCAGATGGCGACTCAATTACAGATAACGACAAAGATGTAAATTTGAATTATGACCTCACATATTGGTGGGATATTGACGACAGCGTCGATGCAGATGAAAATGGGAATCTGTTTGATGATTGGGTGACTAGCGACGTTCGCAGTGGGCGTGGAATTGATGCATTCTGGAACGATACTTCTGAGGTGAAAATAATCCTCATGGTTTGTGATGGAACCAATGTTTGTACAACTGAAGTCTATGAAATCAATGTTCGTTCAAGTAGTTCCGGGAGCGGAGGGGGCGTTGATGATTTGTCCATATCGGACTTGATGCCGTCCACTGATTCAGGTAGCTTGTACATCTTTATCCTCATCATTTTGGTATTGACACTTGGATGGCTAGTCATGCGTCAGCCAGAGGAAGTTGAAGTTGATGCTGAAGATGCTGCAAGCACATACGATGTAGCAGAGGTCCATACCGAAGGAGGGATTCTTGGTATGGATCAACACACACCCCCACCCAAACCAAAACATCTGGGTCAAGATGATAGAAGAAGTAAGGAATCTGGCTACGTACGACCAGTCACAAGCAGAAGGCGACGGTGATTACATGCAAATGATCCGGCGACAAACGGTCGTGTCTGCTGTCGCCGTGATGATTTTATTACCCATGTTGACTATTATTTCTCAATCTATTGGGATTGATATGATTGGGGCTGCACAAGCAGCATCCGATTGTTCTCTTTCAGGAGATGATAGTGCACCAGCATGGGGTTCAACTGTTGACAAAGATGAGCTCACAGGAGGTGGTTTTAGAAATTCAGACGACAGGTATGAATTTGGAGATATGGATGAGGGTGATTGGGATGAAGGAGGTAAAGATATGAATCGATTGATTCATTCCTTCCACACCTCATTTGTGATAGGAAATGATTCCGCTGTCTCTCTGAGAATGAATATGACTACCGGCTACAAGTACACATTTTGTATCAACCTACAACCTGTGATTGGAGAAGCAAATCAACAAGAACCAACTGGCGATGTATATCTGCTCCAAGAATATGATTATGAGCGATATGCCTTTGATTTTGACTCCCGTAATAATGAATTTGGGGGCTTTCGCTCAGATATTCAACATTCACCTCCTGTCATTCAAAACATCCTTTTTTGGCACCCATTCAGAGATGTTCATGCCTATGAAAAAATCGATAATGTTGACTTTTCGGTAGCATTGGATCACGATGAAACTAGTAGTACTTGGGACCCCTTTTCAGATAAGCCACCTCAGCATAGGTCAATGTATCTGATTATCGATGGATGGGATAATATTAGGGATTACGATAGTGAAGAAATCAACCGAAATATGACCGCAGATGTCACCGTAGTTGTTGAAGAGCGATTCGCCCTCCCCAATTGGACCGTCGCAGTAATCTGTTGTGGTAGTTTGTTGGCTATTTTAGCAGCCCCATTCTTAGTCCATCATAGGTACATGAAAGCGGGTATGCCCGAAAATGTAACTGGTGACTTAATGCCTCACTTAGAAACTGAAGCTGAAAGAGATTCACTCCCTTCAATGAAAAGCGTTGACTAAGTCAAGTCGGTATTCAGTTCATTCATATTCCAATAAACGCCAAGCAGTGCGCAGATCATTGATGTTGACCATGCCGCGCTGGAAAAGTGAATAATCTCGTTCTAACGTTGTATAAACTAGTGATTGGTTTAACAATGGAGCGTGCAAACGAGTCCAATCTCCTCCTTGTCCAACTCCCATCAAAGCAATTGATACTTCGGATTCAGAAAGGGCGTGTGCTGCTTCAAAAACGTGCAAACTGGTAGAATGGTCAACATTTCTATAGCAGCACTTCACAAGTGTACCTGAATCACTATTTGAATTCACGAAATCTACAACCTCATCCATTGAAGACGGTGCTGGATCGTGGCTAGATGCAATAATTTTGACGTCTTCTCCACAAGCCTTCACCAACTTCTTTCGGTGTTTAGAAGCCATATTTATTTCCAAATCCACCCACGAAACAGCGCTATCAATTGCTGATTCAAGGACTGTGATGCGCTGCGCTTCACTACCATGGAAAAAACCACCCTGGTCCTTGGCCCTACAAGTGAAAATTACAGGTATCTGAATCCCATCTTTCAATGCATCAATAGCAGAATTAGTATCAATATCTTCAATTGGTCTGTTTTCTATAATTGGTGGCTGCTTTTCGACCTTTTCTTCACCTTTTTCGTCAGTAGAAATTATTGGTTCCACTTCAATGCGATTCACATATAAATTGTCAAAGCGCACTTCAACTAAATCTGCTCCCGCAGCAGTAGCCCTACTAGCATCACGAACCATGTCCGCAACCGTGTGCCCACGCAGGGTGACGCAGATTTGAGTATCAGTCATCGAAGGCGCGACCCAGAACTCCTGTTTAATCATATTGTGAGCGCAAGAGGGCGATGTGATTTGACTAATGTATTACTATGACTTGTTTTTCAGTGATAAAAAAACAACAAATTTCCTTTGAATAAGAGGCCGTTTGGGGCTTCGGAAAACACTGGCTTTTCGGCACAATAAGGGGCTGCTAAAACGAATCATTCAATAACCCTAAGCGTCCAGATTAAGGCATCCCATTGAGGACCCCTATGGGGTCCTCAAAAAAAACACAGATGTGATGTTAATGAGTGATACAGAATATAGTGCAGATAGCATCCAAGTTCTCGAAGGATTAGAGGCAGTACGAAAGCGCCCAGGTATGTATTTGGGCGACCCGCACGATGGTTCGGCACTACACCACTGCATCTGGGAAGTCATCGACAATGCCGTCGATGAACATCTCGCTGGACATTGTGATTCAATAGATGTTATCGTCCAAAAAGATGGAGGGATTACGATCGTAGACCATGGGAGAGGAATCCCAGTGGGGGAACATGCCGAATACGGAGTTAGTGCTGCTGAAGTCATCATGACAAAACTTCATGCTGGTGGGAAATTCGACAACTCGTCATACAAAGTATCTGGTGGATTACACGGAGTCGGAGTTTCTGCCGTGAATGCAGTATCTGAATGGCTCAAAATGTCAATCAAAAGAGACGGTAAAATTCACGAACAGACATATGTTCGCGGAGTGCCATCTGGACCCATAGAAGTCGTTGGCGAAACAGATGGAACTGGGACTACTATTTCTTTCAAACCAGATATGACTATTTTCACCACAGTCACGGAATTTGATTTTTCGATTATGGATACTCGTTTGCGTGAAACTGCATTCCTCAATGCCGGTCTTAAAATTAAGATTATAGATCAAAGAGAAGATGAGCCAGAAGTTGTAGAACATCACTATGATGGAGGGATTTCGGAGTTTGTGAAGCAATTAAATGAACGAAGAAATCCCATCCACAACGACGTAGTCTACATCAAAGGGATGCGTGAAATAGAAAGTGGTGAAATCCATATCGAATTAGCCATGCAGTGGTCGGATGCGTACAACGAAGTGATACAATGCTATACCAATATCATCCGTAACCGAGACGGAGGGACCCACCTTTCTGGTCTCAGAAGTGCACTCACAGGATCTCTAAACAGATATGCAAAGAGTCGGAATTTGTTAAAGAACGTAGACAAACTTTCAGGGGACGATGTTCGTGAAGGTATTGCAGTTGTCATAAGTGTGAAACATCCAGACCCCTCATTCTCAAGTCAGACCAAAGACAAATTAGTTTCAAATGAAGTAGCAGGTATTGTAGAGAGTATTGTTAATGAAAAACTTGCAGAGCATTTTGAGGAAAATCCATCCATTGCAAAGATTGTGATTGACAAAGCTGTCCTTGCAAGTAAAGCGCGAGAGGCCGCTCGAAAGGCACGTGATTTGACTCGCAGAAAAGGTGTATTGGAAGGTGGCGGCCTCCCTGGAAAATTAGCCGATTGCCAAAGTCGGATTCCCGAAGAATGTGAAATATACATAGTTGAAGGAGATTCTGCCGGTGGTTCTGCAAAAACCGGTCGAGATAGGAGGACACAGGCCATCTTACCTCTACGTGGGAAAATTCTCAACGTTGAGCGGCAGCTCAGAAACCAAGCAAAGGTGTATCAAAATAACGAAATTCAAACGATGATAAAGGCCCTCGGCGCAGGGGTAGGGAATCCACCGGAATTATCAGAAGGAGAAGAATCACTCGCAGATTCAGATACTTTCTTCAATGTGGAAAAACTTCGTTATGGGAAAATTATCATCATGACTGACGCGGATGTAGATGGAGCCCACATCCGTACGCTAATCTTGACATTTATGTGGCGTTTTATGCGACCTGCAATCGAATCTGGAAACGTGTTTATTGCACAGCCTCCATTGTATATGGTTACGCGTGGAAGAAATTCAAAATATGCTTACACCGATGCTGAAAGAGATGAAATTATTGATGGATTCCGCGAAGATAACCCTGATGCGAAAATCGGCATCCAACGATACAAGGGTCTCGGTGAAATGAATCCTGACCAACTATGGAATACGACAATGGACCCAGCACACCGAACTTTGCTCAAAGTAACTGCAAATAACTTCAGCGATGATGGTGAGACATCTTCACTCTTTCAAACATTGATGGGCGAGGATGTACCAGATCGTCGTGCATTCATTGAAAGACATGCTGCAGAAGCAGATATAGATGTATGAGGTGATTGAATGAGTGATGAAGAAGTACAAGCAAATCCAACTGATAACCAAGTTAGGCATACCGTTGACGACGAGATGAGGACGTCCTACATCAATTATGCAATGTCTGTCATTATTGGGCGAGCATTACCTGAAGTCCGAGATGGGTTAAAACCGGTACATCGCCGTGTTCTTTTTGGCATGCATGAAGCAGGACATACATCTGACCGCTCTTACTCGAAATCAGCTAGATCGGTTGGAGAAGTCATGGGTAAATATCACCCTCATGGTGACCAATCAATCTATGATACAATGGTTCGGATGGCACAATATTTCAGCCTCCGATACCCATTAGTCGACGGGCAGGGGAACTTTGGTAGCATCGACGGCGACCCTCCTGCTGCTATGCGATATACAGAAAGTCGGCTCGACAGGTTATCAAAACATATGCTTGAAGATATCAAAAAAGATACGGTCAATTTCCAACCGAATTTTGATGATTCAGAACAAGAACCCGAGGTATTGCCTGCAAGACTACCGAACCTTCTACTCAATGGGAGTGATGGGATTGCAGTGGGAATGGCGACAAAAATACCCCCACACAATCTGCCAGAAGTTGCTTCTGCAATACACCTACACGTATATCGAATTCTTGAAGATGGGAGTGAAAATGGTGACCCTGAAAATCCCCCTGCCATCGATATTGGAGAATATATGGAACACCTCAAGGGACCTGATTTTCCAACAGGGGCAACCATACATGGTGTCGACGGGATACGTGACATGTATGAAACTGGACATGGTCGATTCCATATCCGCGCGCAATGTGAGGTCCATGATGATGGCAATGGAAAGCGTATTGTGGTCACTGAAATTCCCTATCAAGTCAAGAAGGCCGGAATGTTAGTAGGGATAGCCGAGCTTGTTAGTAAAGAAACTGTCAAAGGAATACGTGACATTAGAGATGAATCTAGCAAGGAAGGAATTCGAGTTGTTATCGAAGTTAAGCAAAATGCTGACCCACATGCAGTTTTGAATCAGTTATACAAATCTAGTCGCTTGCAAGAATCATACTCAGCAAACATGATGGGTATTATGAATAGGGAACCAGTACAACTGACGCTTCCGGTGATTCTTCACGCATATGTTCGACACCGAGAGGATGTTATTCGACGAAGAACACAATTTGATCTTACGAAAGCTGAAGCCCGTGCGCATGTGTTAGAGGGGCTGGTCAAGGCTCAAACAAGAATTGACGATATTGTCACAGCAGGAAAGGGTGCAGAAAGTCGTGAACACTTTGAGAAAATACTGCGAGGTGAAGATACATTTGAAAACATCACTGCATTTGATTTCACCGAACCTCAAGCTAAAGCCATTGCTGAAAGGAGACTTTACCAACTTTCTAAGATGGATACAAAGAAAGTTGATGATGAATTCACTGAACTCCAAATTTCCATCTCTGAGTACAATGCTATTCTCGGCAGTCGGAATCGACAATTGGAAATTCTCCTGAGTGAATTAGATGAGATGGTTGAGAAACATGGCGATGAACGACGAACAAATATTGACCCTATGCCACTTTCAATGGACAGAGAAGATCTTGTCGAAGAACGAGCAATTGTCATATCGCTCTCTGAGGATAATTACATTCGCCACCTCCCGGTTGAAGCATTCCGTGTTCAGAATCGGGGCGGAAAGGGGTTGAAAGGTGTCACAACAAAAGATGAAGATTTCCCGAAATCAATTCTTACATGTTTTAGTAAAGACCGCTTGTTGATATTCACTGACCAAGGTCGCGTCTACGGGCTCAAAGCATGGGAAACTCCACAAGGGAGTCGTCTAAGTCGTGGCAGTCATATCCGAAACTTAATTGAAAAGCTCAGGGAAGATGAAAAAGTAGTCACAATCCTCCCTATTTCGAAGGAAGTACAAGAAAATCCCGAAGGGCATTACCTTATTTTCGCAACACACGAAGGTATTGTAAAACGATCTAAACTTGGAGATTATACACGTATCAATCGAAATGGGAAATTCGCATTGAAATTCAAGACTGATAGCGACACACTTGTCGCTGTACGTGAAGCCACTGACGATGACCATGTTGTACTCGTCTCAAAGAATGGA
>JASLKH010000098.1 GCA_030747675.1 Candidatus Thalassarchaeaceae archaeon
TCAAAAATAACCGATGATCTTCCTGGGTTTGGCGATGTCGGTTTGGCTGCATCCATAGGAATTGGACACTTAATCACCGCTCTAACAATGATGTGGATTCACGCTTGGAGGATAGGTGGTTTAGCTCGTTGGATTGATGCAACCAATATCGTTTCAGAAGGAGATTTGGAAGAAGGGTTTTCTGAAGAATCTAGCATTGATTCTGAAGATTCCGGACATGACGATGATTGGGGAGAAGCAGGGTGGAAAGATCCCGCCAATATTCAGGATGATTCTACGTCCAGTATACCTGGGACTGATGTCGAATGGGACAATAAAAATACAATACAAAACGAAACTGATGATGATGAGGTCGAACTTGTCGAATTAGACTAGAGTAATCCCTCGGCAGAGCCAGTTGGAAGGCCGCTGACAACAGCCACAACCCGCATTCTTGATTCCAGTTCAGGACTCACTCTGGCTCCAATAATAACTTGAGCATTATCTGAAAGTCCATCAGTAAATGCCTTCGCAACAGCCTCTACTTGCTTCAGAGTCATGTGGGGCCCTCCTTCCACTTGTAGAAGACAACCTTCTGCTCCTCCAACGGCAAGTGCAGCCATTGGAGCCGAACGTGCTTTTTCATAGAGTTCTACAGCCTGATCACAATCTCCTTCAGCAACTAGCATAGTTGCCGCTCCAGATTTAGACACTATTGCCCTCAAATCCATCAAATCCAAATTGATTAGCCCAACTCTCGATAGTGTTCGCATCAAGCCTTCAGCTAGTTCCTCTACCCATGCTGATCCTTGCTGCCAATCTACGCCGCGCTCTCTAGCTTGCCAAGCCATTCGATCAAGTGACAACTCGACACAAACATGACTCACCTTTGTGAGGCGTGCTAGGGCCTTCTGTGCAATTTCATACCGCATAGGTTGGGCTTCAAAAGGCATTGCTGCGACGCTTAGGACCAAACATCCCGATTGTGCAGCTTGTCTAGCGAATTCAACTGCGGCACCCGAACCGGCTCCTCCACCTAAACCAGTCAATAGTAAAACCAATTCTGCAGAATTCAAGATTCGTTCAGATATCGGTAACAATGACCTCATTCTAGCTTCTGCAAGAGCTGGCATGGCTGCACATCCCTCTGGAGTGGGAGAATCACCGAGAATCATCGTATGGGCGTGGATTGTATCATTGAGTGAAGATTCATCTGCATCAATGAGTGCTAAATCAACGAATTCCGAGCACCTGGTATGTGCGGCTTTCGCCCATGCGCAACCAAGACCGCCGACCCCTGCAATGAGCAAGTCGCCTTCCTCCATGATGGGACCTCAAGCGAGAGAGGACATGAGGGTTGTGCGTCAATCTCTGTCAACATATCTAGCATAGCGTCTACGGGCGTCGCGAGCCCATGCATTATCGGGTTCGATTTCTAGTACCTTCTCGTAGTACTCGACTGCACTTTCAAACTCGGAAAGATACTTGCCATACAAATGACCCAAATTGGACAAAACTGGGATGCAATTTGGAGCAGATTCAAGCATTGTTAGAAGAATGTTTTCGGCTGCCGATAAATCCATGCCTTCCATCAATAACTCGGCCTTGTCAAGCAAGTCTAATTGGGCATCATTCAGATCATATATATTGGCCCAAGCACGGTCCGCCATGTACCTCCCATGCAGCCTAAGCACTTCAGAATGGCGCTTTTCAGGATATTGTGTCGCAGACACTTCAATCGACTCACTGCGGGCACATAGGGTCGATATTAGCAAGTAACGTTTATGGGGGGAATTCAGGTCGAAGACTCACCGTAGGTGAGGAGATTACGTGTCGACACTGAATCTTACCCGAAGACGGTTCATCATTGGTGCACTTGTAATGCTCCTTTTCGTAGGCAGTAGTGATGCTCTTCCGGGCGGTATTTATGGCGATCAGGCAACTGGTGAAAATGATGTGGCCAAAACCGGATGCACTTGCCATTCAGGTAACGAAGTTGTTCCCGACGATTCAGTCACATTGCTCGTCACTGACGTCCCATTTCTCTATGTCGCAGGAAATGAATATCCGATGAAAATTCAGATTATTGGGGGGCCTGCAGTTCACAGTGAAGGCTCCGATGCAACAGGCGGATTTTCACTGCGCGTTTCCGATGGGGCCCTTGGACCTGGTGAAGGATATGAAAGCATGGTTTCAAATGGAGGAAGTAATGCTGATGACACATACACACTAACCCACACATCTGATGGGAAGAACCCCTCCGATAGATCGTGGTTGTTTACATGGACTGCACCTACCACTGGTTCAGGGGATGTAACATTCTGGTTATCAGGAAATAGTGTGAATGGGAATGGACTGAATACTGGTGATGCTTGGAATCGATTGGCATTCCCAATTGGGGAAGGAGGGAATTTAACTGCAACCCATACAATCTCTGCCGGCAATGGAGAAAGTGTCGAAATTAGCACTGACGATGGCCATTTGGATTTACACGACATGGGTGCAAAGTTCAGAGCGCATTGGCTCGGATTACTGGGATTCGGGGCAGTGATTCTTGTGATTTTATTCTGTGGATTCTTCTTGCGGTATGGGTTCAGCCGCCATTATGAAGGCCGTAGCAACTTACTTAGAAATAGGATCAAGCATCTTCGACGGGGTGACCAATTATGAGTGATGACATCATAATAAGATTACTCAAACAGGTCAAATCTGGAGAAGTTAGTGTAGAGGATGCTCGCAATGCATTAGAAGGTGTGAATCTCACTGAGGAAGAGTACATCACTGCTGTTGACCACGGTGTTTTCAATGACCCAGAACCTGGAACCATAGTTCGTTCCAGTATTTCTGCAAGTTCCACCTCATGGTTAGTCACAATCGTATTTGTGTGGGGCGTATTCTGGACACTTTACTGGGCAGGAGCGCTTTCTTACGGGTTGTTCAACCATTGGGATCAACAAATGCTTTCATTCTTCATGGCCATGATGTTTACCACCCTAATCATCATGGGAATCGTCTATCTCAAATGGGTAATGGCAGATACGCTAATTGTGAAACATCGCCGAGGTAAGCATGTGGGAGAAAAGGACCCTGATGATTGGGTCAATTACAAGGTGTGATTCATGGCAAGGGAATTCAGACTTCGTCCAGCCCCTGGCTCTACTACTTCGAAAGTTGGTGGACATGATGGCGTTTCGTTGGATCGCCGGAGTTTTATGAAATATTCATTTAATACTGCAGGTGGATTAATTGCAACTGCTAGTTTGGGTTCAATTGGTTTTGCATCTCTTTTGATGGGGCAAGATTCAGCTGGCGGAGGGGATGCAGGTGTCAGATATTGGGTGCCTAAAGGGCAAGAAGATACTGTTTGGTACGGAGACCTTCACCTTCAAGAAATGACCAAATCAAGTTTGGTTGCGCAAGCCGCCACATCTGCAACAGGTATGTCTGGAGCACAAGGTGTTTGGAATGGCTTACCAGTAAACATTGTTTACCTTCCACATGAAGAAAATAAAACCAAACCACCATTGGAAGGAGTGCCTCGCATTCAATATGGTGGAGGTACTAACGCAGCAGGTTCTTACATTGGCCATGGAGAAGAAGTTCTTCAAGATCCTTTGCTTTCACCACACGATAATATTCTCCTCATATTCAGTCGATGTCCGCACCTATGCTGTATCCCTGGATGGCAACTGGTTGCTAATGATTTCACAGCAGACACTTGGCTACCAGGAGGAGTGGACTCTGGAGGCAACAAATTGTTCTGCATCTGTCATTCAAGTCGATATGATCCCACAATGTTAGAAATGAATGAAAATCGAAACCGAGCTAATGGTTCGACTTTCAAATATTTTGGAATCCGGTTGACTGGGGGGCCGGCTCCAGTTGGAATGCCATTAATTCCGTTCAAAATGAATGGTGACATTATCGAAGGGTTACCTGATTATATGGATTGGTACACGTTTTGTGATTGAGGTGAATTGAATGTTACAAGTATGGTTTCTAGGTTTATTTATTGCAATTATATGTGTTATTGTCGCATTCACACTGCGAAAGGAAAACGAAGAAATGCCACGCAAGGAAATCTTGCGTGCTGTTGAGTCCACTGGCCGCCTCGGATTAGTTGAGAAATCATTCCTGTGGGTATTCTCATGGCTTGACACCAGATTTAGGATTCAAGATTATTGGTCTATGTCTCGAGACGCATACCACAGTATGCATCGCCAGATGCCTATGACACATGCTGAGAAATACAAACTGAGAATTATTTGGTATTGGTATCCTCTTTATTGTCTTGGTGGGATCTCATTCCTCGCATTTATCATCCTAGTAATTACTGGGACTATTCTTGGAATATACTATGTCCCTGGAGGCCAAGGAGACCCCACTCCGGCATACGCAAGTATGGAGTTCATCATGACACAGTTGCCATTTGGGTATATCATTCGATCAATTCATCACTGGACTACTCACTTCATGGTGGCTGCTGTTTTCTTACACATGTGTAGGGTATATTTCACTGGAGCATACCGAAACCCACGTGAGTTGAATTGGCTGATTGGAGTTGGATTAATGTTCTTCACGATTTTCTTCGGATATTCAGGATATCTGCTTCCGTGGGATAGCCTAGCATTTGGTGCCGCTACAATTGGTATCAACATGGCCAATAGTACTCCGCTGATTGGTAGTTGGGTAGCCAATGCAATGTTTGGTGGTACGAGTTTGTCCTACCAAACTGTTGTCAGAATGTACTTCTTACACGTATTCATCCTACCTGTTGTTGTTACAACTTTGATTATCGTGCATTTGTTCATAGTTTGGGTTCAAGGTATCGCGGAGCCGCATTGATAGGAGGTGTCAAAAATGGGATTGATTGAGAAATTAGGTCGTGTTGCTGATACTTATGTTCGAGAAAAAGAGGGTTTACAGTCTGCCGACAAAGAACGAAGACGGACATTTATAGGACATGCTTTTTGGCCACACGAAGTGTTGCGTGATGCAATCATTTTTGCTGCAATGATTGCTGTTCTTTCTTTTTATTCATGGTTAATACCGCCGCCATTACATAGTGCAGCAGATCCTTTTGCTCAGGCTGGATTCGTATTCCCAGATTGGTATGTTCTATTCAGTTATGGATACCTACGTTGGGGCGAATATCTACCTCAATTTGAAATCCCAGCTGGTCCCATTGGAGCGTTCTTTGGTCAGCCAATCATCTCTTGGAACGCAGCATGGTGGGGGGCCATGATCACAGGGCTACCAGTGGGCATCCTAGCATTACCACCGTTCTTGGGTGGCCGAGCAAAGCGTGGTGTAGAAGATCCATGGTTCGCAACTGCTGGAGCAATATATCTCGCTCATGTATGGTTCATCAGTGTATTTTCAATTAACATATTCCTCGAACTTTATGCTAAAAATCGAGCCGATTTTTGTCAAATGAATTCTCATGGTGGACTTAATTGTGGAGTTCGTTCAGTATGGGTCACCGAAGTATTCAACGCCGTACCTTGGATTTTAACAGGGATATTCGTATGGATTGCACTTTATCTTGGAATTAGATGGTTCTTGGTCAATTCTATCGGGGCACGAACAACCCCTCAAATGGGCAAACAGGTTTCCTTCGGTACATTGCTAATTACTGTCATTCTATGCACCGTTACTTGGCCAGTATATGAGAATGGGTTCTGGGACCAAGGGGGACTTGGAGCCATGGATGAAATTAGTGCATTGGAAGATCTTCGAGCACAACCCTCTGACACATTGTTGAACATCAACGAAGGGCACCATTGGGATAATATGGAAAGTGAATGTTTGACTTATGAACAAAGTTTGGCAAACCAAATTTGGGACGATAAAAAATTCAGTGGTGATGAACCTGAAAATCGCGACTCGTATTGTTTACTCAGTGCCGATGAATTCCTGAATTGGGGGATTTATCAACCCACTCAATTCAGCCTTATTGATTTCAGCGGCGCAAACAATCATTTTGAAGAATACACGTTAGAAGATGGGACTCACGTAGGCCGAAATGGGGTATCCAACGAATGGGCTTTGAACGGAAGTGTGGATGACACTGTTGGAATATCGCGTACTTGGACTATGAATGTCGAAGATTTTGGTGTAGGTGAACTGTTTGTTGATTTCGCCTGCTCACACCGTTCATCTGTTCGAGGTGTTGGTATTGGCGATGCAAATGTGAGTATTTCTCAAGGTGGTAAAACAATCCTTGAACCAACTTGTGGCAATGGAATGCTAAAAATGGAACCCGGTTCATACACAGTCGATTTTACTTCATCCTATACAGGTGTTAATGATACGACTACTGTATTTGCAGGAATACAAGTGGTTGCGTACCAACCACTTCTAATAAATCCAGACAATGGCCAAACTATTGATCGTTCAGATCAATTAAACCTCACTACACAAGGGATAATCAATACAGAGGACGGATTAAACAATTACATGGTTGAAAATCCAACATATCACAAGAATCCCAAGAGTTTAGATGCTAAATTAATCTACTCTTTGTTTGTACCTTGTCTCGGTGTAGGCGCCATTGTTTTCATGCTAATGCGTAGTATGGCCCGCGGTTATGAATACGAAATGAACAAATGTTACGGCTGTGATCTCTGTGATGATGCCTGCCCTGTTCGCCTATTCAATGCAGGAGACAAATTGAATATTATTTACAATACTTGGAATAATGAAGATGATGGAGTTCCGATGTATTCCTGCCTGACATGTTCTGCGTGTACAAATGCCTGCCCCCAGTTAGTCGATTACGATTCATATGTTGACATACGACGTAATCTGATTGTTGGTGGGCCTCCGGCAACAAATATTCCTCACAGTGTACTTCAGGCTGTGCTTGCTGCAGAATCTGAGGAAGATGCAAATTCGGATTTCATTTCAGTTGAGGAATATCCTATTGATTCGAATGTGGGCTATTATCCTGGTTGTGTAGATTACATCGACCAAGAGATGATTTTCAGCCACGTCAATGATGGTTCAATGAACCTTGGAAAGAACACTAGTTCTGCATTTACACTGTTTGAAGAAATGCAACAAGAAGTCACATACCTAGGCAGAGATTTCCTAAAGTGCTGTGGTCATGACCAAAAATGGCAAGGTATGACTGAAGTCTTTGAAAAGCTGAAGGCATACAATAAGAAAAAGTTGGAAGCAAGTGGAATTGATACCCTAGTATCGAGTTGTGCTGAATGTTTCCACACATTTGCAAGGGACTATGAACTGGATGGAATCAAAGTAATGCACACAACTGAATTCCTTCAAGAAAATGGATTTGATATGAATCTCAAATCAGAAGACGAGGTTACTGTAACCTATCACGACCCATGTCGACTAGGTCGCCAGATGAATATTTATGACGAGCCACGGGACTTGGTCAAAGGAGTAGAAGGTGTCGATTTAGTTGAAATGGAACACCATGGTGAAGATGCCCTTTGTTGTGGGGTTTCAAGCATGATGTCTTGCAATGAAGACAGTCGGGCTCTGCGAGTATCTAGATTTGAAGAAGTGAAAGCCACTGGAGCTGACATCATGCTGACATCTTGTCCGAAATGTGTCAGTCACTTTGAATGTCTAAAGTTTGAAGGCGATCCACGACATGATTTCGAAATTCTAGATGTTGTCTCTTTCTTAGCAAGACAGGTTGAGGCGAAGAAACAGGCGTGAGTTGAAATGGTCGAAATCGACCGTAATTGGCTTTCAGGATTCATCATTGGCCCGATGGCAACAATAATTGTCGCTATTTCACTTTCATGGAAAGCAGCATGGATTGGCATGGTTTGTGATTTAATTATTGGATTTTTCTTGATTCTGGTTGCCCTCGGATATGATAAACCGAAAATGGCGCAAGGAACAATATGGGGTTTCGTAGTTGCATTGGTCATATCATTACATCCACTTTGGTTGACATTCGGATAGAGAAGACTTGAGTAGACTTACCCTCCCCGGGCAATTGTGACAACACGCAAGGAACTTGAGGCACGCCGCCTTGGGGAAGCGGCTAGAATCAGACTTTCTTTGAACGCTATGCGCTCAGGAGTTCGAGATCAAATTAAAGGAGGCCCTGGGACTGTTGCTTTTGTCAAGGAGGAGCAATGCATAGGGTGCG
>JASLKH010000099.1 GCA_030747675.1 Candidatus Thalassarchaeaceae archaeon
AAATTAGTAACCGGTCAATCCAGCCATCTCCATCAAGATCGTAGGGGCTAATGTCAATCGTAGCAAATGTTGTCGTGAAGGCTTCTTCCACTAAACCAGACGGACCACCTGATTTGGGCGTACCTTCATCTCTGTTTGAACCGCTGTCCGCCCCATAATCTGTAGCAGCAAACTTGGCGGTGTGCACGGTCTGATGGATGTCTGCACTGAAATTTGTTAACCCCCCACTCATATCACTGAAGTATGTCTTCACAGAATTAATCCCATTCAGAATACTATCTGCACGAGCAGTGTCATCTGCTGATGCTGCATCAGCTGGATCCTCTGGGAATTCAATGACGACTACCAACCACTTCTCTTCTGACTGTAAAGGGACAATGACGGGGTCATCTGCGACAGTAGGAGTTTCATAAATGGCCTCGAAAAAGGATTCATACAACTCTGGTTGATCAGCAAGATATTGCCCTCCGAGGACTATCATGACCGCGAGAATGACCCGAATCATGTTGCCCATGACTTACTTCCGTGTCCTTTTCATGCTTCAAACTCACGCACAAAAGGACGTAGAATGCATCAGTCTTGGCTAGAAATCAATAGCGCCGAAATATCTGATTCTCGATCCTGTAAATTAGTTTCTTTGTCAAGCCAATTCAACCCGGTTAGTTGACAAGATGAGCTCACTAATGATTGACGGAATTCAAATGGCAAGGGAGTTCCATCACAACCACTGATTGTCAAATCTGTTACTTTGTGACGTATTATCGCATCAAGCAATGCATCACGCTCATCAGGGTCAAGACATAATGCATCTACCTTTGACCACCCCAAATTTGCTGGTGCAGATTCCACATTCACCCTAGGGCAAGCACCTTCACATCCACACATTGCAAACATTCGTCGTCGAATTTCACCTTGTTTGTCAAAGACCGAAGTCGGGGCTCTAGCCTTTGAAGACAATAGAGGAACGGGCATTGTCAATTGAACCATCTCTGGAATAATTAGCAAAAGACTTGCTAAAACTAACCAAATCCCTTCCAATACATCGGGTGACGCCAACCACCAAACAAACACAATCGTACCATGAACTCGTACTCGTAAAGGATCGAATGGTTCTGTACTCACCAAAGCCATCAATCTTGCAACAGCTAAGGCTATACTGGATACCACAGCCAAAAAGACCCACCATGAAATACCAATGGCTACTTCAAAAAGCATGGATGCATCATATTGTGCACCAATCCCCTCAATACCACCCGATACTCCTGCCGATTGAATAGCCCATGGGTATATCCAAATCCACCACGAAACTGCTGCTGTGAGTCCTGTCAATACTCCGAATATGGTGACTGTCCTGAGCCATTTTCGCTCAGATGGCAGAAGGCCCTCGTCAGCAAATGCGAGCAATTGATGTGCGGCCAAAGGTAGCGTTGTCAATAACGAAAGTAAAGCTATCATTGACCAGCGAGTAGCCATCCAGCCATGTGGATTGTAGACTGTGACTGTGCCTTCTGCGGCCCCAAGAGGAAGATTTGCCAACCAGGTTTCCAAAATCGAATCGATGAGGAGCCACCAGATTATTGAGGCCATGCTCATGAGAAAAAGAATTGCAGTTGCGCGAAGAGTGAGTTCATCAATGTGTGATTGCAATGGTCTTTCTGCGTCCCTAGAGAGACGTAGGTGCATGCAAAAACCTCACAACAAATCCATCACAGTTGGAGGAGTTCGAGCGGCCAATACTGTTCGGTAAACTCCGTATGCTGCCCAAGCGCTACAGAACATTGCAGTTGTCCACATGTATGCACCGGCTCCATTATCAAGCCAATACAGTCCTAGCAAAGCAAGGCCTAATGAGAGCAAACCTCGGCGCAGCCCCTCAGGATATGCCAATTGTTTGTCAAGATGAGAAGGTCCAGTGCCATGCTTTCTTTCCAAGATTTCACGTTGTAGAACTCCACCGATAATTAGTGCTACCAAAGATGTGAAAAACCAAACAACACCATTGTCCATCACATTTTCAGAAAGAGCGTCTTGACGAGCCTGCTCTTCTGCCGCAGCGTTATCCTTAGGTCCGTACAACCCAGCATAATCGCCAGTTGAGGAAATTACTTGTCGGCTCTGGTTGACTGGAGCTTCACTTGGGCCACGGACTGTAAATGACATTGTTTTCCAATAGTCTGTGTTGTCTGGTGCACCTCCACCGTCGACGATGTTACCAGCAACCCAGAATGAAATTGAACCCACGTCAGATTCAGGGGCAATCCATGTGAATGTCCATGTCGCTGGATTCGTGAGATCGCTTTGAGAAATTCCCACTGTCGTGGTGGTGTCTGTTGCATTCCCAAACCCTTTGAATGGACGAAGCATTTCAGTTTCAGACCATGAAAAAGAGCCAACTTCTTCAGTGGTCAGCATGAATCCACCATCTTTATTTTCTCCACCTAAATCAGTCAATTTAACTGTCATTTCATATGATCCCGAAGCGTTGTATGAGGGTGGGACATCGAAAACTTCGATGTAAATTCTGTCCGAGGTGGATGCTGCATTGTGGCAAGAACAACCTACTCTCCACGTGGGTTCGCCACCCGGATCATCACCATTATCGTCCGCTGGTGGACCTTTGTGCCATGCAAGGGCTGGTGCGGCGATGAGAATTAGAAGAGAAAGGATGACGGCCAAACGTATCGAAACTCGAGACATCATCACACCTCTGTGCTGCTTTCGACTTTACGTCCGTCCTTAACCGTTGCCTCAGATAGGTGCCCCTATGGGGCACACATTGGAAGTTATCTTGCTTCACAATTCCTTCATTGCAGAGTTTAATTCGTTCATCATCTTCTTGCCATCTCCGAATAACATCATTGTCTTATTTTCGTAAAACAAGTCGTTATCGACACCAGCATATCCTACGGAAAGACTACGCTTGATAATGATGACAACACGAGCTTTGTCAGCTGCGATAATAGGCATACCCCCCAATGGGCCCTCGCCAGACCTAGCCGCGGGGTTGACTGTGTCATTTGCGCCAATAACTAGGGCGACATCTGTTTCTGGAAGTTCTCCATTAATGTCATCCATCTCAATGAGTTGTTCATAGGGGACATTTGCTTCTGCAAGTAGGACATTCATGTGCCCTGGCATTCGTCCAGCAACAGGATGGATTCCATAACTTACTTCCACATCTTGCGCCTCCAAAATATCGGCAAATTCCTTGACTGCATGTTGGGCCTGACTAACTGCCATTCCATACCCTGGGATGATGACACACTTGCTAATTCCATCGCAAACCATTGCAACTTCTTCGGGATCACTTCCAACCTTAGTCCGAGTGAGTTGTTCCTTGTCACCACTGCCACCAAAGGACTTGAACAGTACAGCGGGCAAGGTTCGATTCATTGCCTTGCACATGATGAAAGTCAAAATTAAACCAGCAGCACCGACCATCGAACCTGCAATGATTAGGACATTGTTCCCTATGACGAATCCGGTGAATGCTGCAGCAATACCTGACAATGAATTTAGTAGGCTAACAACAACTGGCATATCCGCTCCACCAATTGGGAGAACGAACAACACTCCAAGGAGACACGATACTGCGACTAAAGCGTACACATACTGTGCATTATGAGGGTCATCGACTGTTAGCCCAATTAGTGCTAAACCAGAAAGTAATAATCCACCTTTGACGAAATTGAGCCAAGGTGGACCCCATGTAGGGAACCTAACCCACTTTTTGGTCAGGGGAATTGTGAACCCACCTTTGAGTTTGAACATCGCCATTAGGCTTCCAGTCAAGGTCACCCAACCGACCAAACCTGACAAACCAATTGCGACCCAAATCGCGTATAATTCGACGCCGCCTGTTGGTGCTGATTCAGCTTGAATATGCTTCAAAGCTTCAGACAAGCCAACCAAGGCTGATGCGGCTCCTCCAAATCCATTGAACAGAGCCACTAACTCAGGCATACCAGTCATTTCAACTCGTTTAGCCATGGTAAATCCAATCAAGCCACCAATGACTAAGCCACCAACGACAAGTTCCATTTCGATTTTGCCTTCAGATTGCATTCGAGCCAAAGTTACAATGACTGCTAGGAGCATACCGTATGCACCCAAGCGGTTTCCTGCCGGAGCAGTCTTTGGACTTGAAAGACGCTTGATACCAATAATGAACAAAGCGGCTGATACAAGATAACCGATGTCCCAAACTACTGGATTTACCATTTCAAGCACCTCCTTTCCTATTCTTCTTGCCAGCAATCATTTCCAACATCCGATTGGTTACCATGAAGCCGCCAACCACATTGATTGTGGCCATAATTAGTGCAATACAGGCTAACCAAGCTGCAGTACCTGGGCTTCCATTATCGAAAGCTGTGTTTGATAGAATCAGTGCACCTACAATTGTAATACCGGAAATAGCATTTGCACCTGACATCAATGGTGTGTGCAAAGTGGGTGGGACTTTACTAATCAACTCAAACCCTAGGAAAATTGCCAATACGAATACAGTAATGCTACCGACTAACGCTGCTAATGTCAAACTCATTCAATCACCCCTGCTAAGCGAGTTTGCTTTTCATGGATTTTTCCATCAGAGCAAACTAAAACGCCCCCCATTCCTTCAACGAAGAAATCACTTCCTTCTGGAGCACCATACAATATGTCATCATCAGGATCTAATTTGATTTCACCCTCTTCGACCAAGCTTATCACAAATGTTGTGAGGTTGTTCGAATATAGCATACTGGCTGTTGCTGATAGCTGTCCCGGCAAATTGGTCGTACCTACAATAGTCACACCATTTTCTGTCGTGATAATTTCCCCAGCAGTCGTCAATTCACAATTCCCTCCAACATCTGCATTCATGTCAACTACAACAGAACCAGGTTTGAATTCTGCAATTGCAGATGCAGGTACAGTAATTGGAGCAGGGCGGCCGAAAATACGCGCAGTAGTTACAATGACGTCCGCATCGGAGGCCACCTCACAAACAGTATCGTTTACTTTCTGAATAAATTCAGGTGTCAAGGGTTTGGCATAACCAGACTCATCCTCAAAGTCATCCATACCATCCACTTCAATGAAGCGGCCACCCACTGACTCAATTTGCTCGGCTGCAGATTTTCTTACATCAGAAGCATAAACAACTGCTCCCAGTCTCTTCGCGGTTGCAATCGCCTGCAACCCTGCAACACCACTGCCCATGATTACAAATTTCGCAGGACGAACTGTTCCTGCAGAAGTAGTCATCATTGGAATTCCCTTTGGGACTTGGGCCGCGCCCATGAGCACAGCCTTGTATCCAGCAAGATTGTCTTGACTTGAATTTACATCCATCGCTTGTGCGCGTGATAGTCTTCTTGGAATCATGTCCATGCTCAACAGAGTGATTTTCGACTCTATCGCTTGCTTGATTCTCTCTGGGTGGCGGAATGGGTCCGATACACAAGCAACAATCTGCCCTTCCGATAGGGCAGTTAAATCGGGTGTACCGATACAAATCAAAATATTACAGCCCATGACTTGATCGCGCGTAGTTATGCTAGCACCTTTCTTTTCATATTCAGCATCGGCATGATGGGCTGCTATTCCTGCACCAGATTCAACCAATACCTCAAACCCATGTTTAACCAATTTTGGCACTGAATTTGGTACGATTGCGACTCTGGTCTCGCCTCCACCTTCGACTAGTACTCCTAACTTCATCATCTCAACTCCACGTTGTACAAATGAATCGACTGGAAATGGGTTATTGAACCATACGGAGACGGTTACACAATCGAAGTTCGTGGAAGTTCAGAATAACATTGAATATCCAATACCAAAAACAGCAATATCGCAAATTGCATGGGTAATATAAGGGATCCAAATACTACGGTATTTCAGATATTGCCACGAAAATATCGCACCACCTACAAATAATCCCAAACTTGCTAGTAAATTGGTCCACCAAGGGAATCCAAAGTACATCATTGCAATTGTGTGATGCAAAACAAATATGGCTGCAGATAGAATAATTGCTCCCTTTTCGCCACCCAATATAATCTCCGCTTTTTCAACAATAAACCACCGGAATACATATTCTTCTAGAACTGAATTCACTAAAATCCAATACAGCGCAACAGCAAGATAGAGACGAGAATCAAGCAACCCCAATGGTTCGACAGATTGACGCAGATGTTCTGTATCGAGCCACTTGCCAAAAATGAGCCAAGCAATGACGATGATGGAACTCGTCCCAAGGCCCAGCAACATGGCCATGCCGTATCCACCCTTCGCTGGTTTAGACCATGAAATCTCACCACCGTCTACCCTCAGGTACCATAGAAGAGGTAACCCAAACAACCACAATTTTGAGAGGATAAAGGCAACTTGTGAGAGAGACCCTCCTGATGTTGCAAAAGAGATGAGCACACTCACGGTTGGTGCCATTCCAACCAGAATTATGGCAATGAGGGCACGCTTTCTACTGTCCACGATAAAGCGCAACATACGGTACACTTCAAGGATTGTCCAAGGGGGCAACCCATATGGATGTGGAGCATTGGCATACAACTGAGGGAGTACTATGTGTGAGGATGAAGGGATGAAAAAATCAATTCAAGTTGCGGTCACCGGAGCCGCTGGAAACATTGGATATGCATTGTTATGGCGAATTGCGAGTGGCGATTGTTTTGGACCAAATCAGCCGGTTACCCTTCAGTTACTAGAGATACCACCTGGTATGCAACGCTTAGAGGGAGTAATAATGGAATTGAGAGATTCTGCATTCCCGCTAGTGCATGGTATAGTCGGCACAGACGACCCGAATATTGCATTCAAAGATGCAGACGCTATTTTTCTAGTTGGTTCACGGCCAAGAACAAAAGATATGGATCGGTCTGATCTCGTGGCTGCAAATGGGCCTATTTTCGTTGGCCAAGGTAAGGCAATCGATGCGGTAGCCTCACCTGATGTAAAGGTCATCACTGTGGGCAACCCTTGCAACACCAATGCGCTAATTGCCTGTGCAAATGCACCGAGTATTCCCTCTAAGCAGTTTACTGCCATGACTCGCCTCGACCAGAATCGAGCAGTGGGGCAGATGGCAGAACATGCAGGAGTTCCTGCTTCAAAGATACATGATGTATTCATCTGGGGTAACCACGCGAACACGATGTACCCTGACCCACGTTTCGGAACCGTCGATGGGGAAATCGCAACTGATGTATTCGACAAAGAATGGTTGCAAGGTCCGTTCCTAGACACTGTAGCAACGCGGGGGAAGGCCATCATCGTAGCTCGAGGAGCGTCCTCTGCGGCTTCCGCAGCATCCGCTGCTACCGACCACATGCGCGACTGGTGGCAAGGTTCGAATGGACGTATCGTTTCTATGGCTCTCCCCTCGGAAGGTTGGTATGGAGTTCCTGAAGGACTTGTGTTTAGTTTCCCATGCCGATGTGAAAATGGTGATGTGGTTGTAGTGGAAGACCTCCCTGTCGACTCATTTGCACAATCAAAAATTGATGAAAATGTAGCTGTACTATTGGAAGAACGTGATGCAGTTAGTGAATTACTTTGATGCTGATTTCCGCATATTCTGAATCGGCGCATTGATGTTAAGAGACTGTGACGGATGGTCATGGCACGCCATCTATATCTCGAGCATGATGGGAAAGTTCTGCTCGTAAATATGGATGGAATTGGGCCACAAGATGCTGTAATGGGGCGTCAAGGAGAAGTACATCTTCGCCTACCATCTGAAACTGAAGTTGCTGACATGGGGATTTCATGGACTGAACGGAGAACAAACCGATTCAGCCTTGATGGTATTGAGCACGAAGTTGTATGTGCACTTCCTGACATAGTGTGGCCTGAAAAATGGACTTGGAAGGATAAGTTGATTTCAGACAATTGTGTTGATCCTGTGGCTCGTGAATCAGTGTACAGGTCACTACATCGCGTTGTATCAAAAGTAATCCTAATCAATCCAAAAGGCGAAATTGCCATGGCGAAAGTCAAACGAGGATTTTTCACAGGGCATTGGACATTGCCTGGTGGATTTGTCGATTATGCAGAGCATCCACACGAAGGCGCGGTGAGAGAAGTATTGGAAGAATTAGGTGTGAAAATATCTATTCTAGACCACAATCCACTTGCCATTAGTGAACGTATTTTCACCAGCGAAGGGATACAATTTCTTTCATTCACATACAAGTGCCAAGTACCAACTGGAACTGTCTTCAAACCGAAGGAAGATGAAATCGAAGAGGCTCGATTTTTTACAATTAGTGAGGCGCTTTCAAGAGCTGCCAGTTTGTTCGATGTAGAAGCATTGCAAATGTTGGAGGAATGAATATGGTAATGATGAATGATGATCATCTTCGAAAAGCATTGATTGGTGCAGTATTTTTTGTCATTACTGCGTGCGTCATAAGCCAAATAATGATGCAATTGGGCGGGGGGGAACGAGATGACCCGTTGACCTTTGATGGAAATGTAGTTGATGAAACGTTAGGAACTGAAGAGATAGAATTTGAAGATGGGCTTCCTCCTTTTATCTCAAGTGCAGGAGGATTTTACCCAGAACGTGCTATCTTCGATGCAGGAATTGGAATCGGAGGCTTACTGATGATGGCATTTTCTTTCGAACTCTATCACCGAACAAAACCTGTTGAAAGACACCAGAAAATTGCAAACGTTTGTGGATTGATTTCGGGAATCGTGATTGGGTTCTCCATGTTCAACATCATTGCCTATCCATTCAACACTGAATTTGATATGCATATTTTCTGGGCCATGATAATTTTCGTAGGAGCACAGTTTTGGGCTATCTGTCTCACAGTTGCCCGTAGTCAAATTGACTATGAACTGACATGGAAAGATTGGCAAGTAAACAATCTCCGATGGATCTTGTTTGCATCTATTTTCGTATCATTCCATGCAATGTTGCTACTGGTAATGAATGGATACGTCATAGCTTCAGCGGTATTTGAATGGCTGCTAATGATTTCATCTCAATTCTACTTGCTCACTTTCGTCCCCACCCTCAGCAAGGGCGGCTCGGTTGTCAGCAAGAATTGAGGCAGTTAGCCCCAATGATATAAGGAAAGTAATCAGGCTTGCCAAAATCATTGCATTTTGCAAACTACTCCGGCCTGACTCGGAAGATGATTCTGGAATGAACATCACTTCGTCACATCCTGCCCCAAAACATTCACCGATCTCAGGCATAGGGGTACTGTGATCATCTGAACCAACATTCAATCTCACTTCTCTGTATGTGCCATCGGACATTAGATCAATAAGCGTGAAACTACCAATTAAATCAGTGCTATTGACTGAAAATACCCATGCTGTACGACAATCTGGCTCATTGTCCCAATCACAAGAATTGTTCAATACCCCCGATGAAAATTCTCCATCATCATCAAAATCATTGTCACCATTCTTGTCATATCCAATATGATGAGTCATATTTTCACGTTCATCGGCATTGATGTACTGTACACTATCGTTGACAATCAGATTCACTTCCATTGGATCGTGACGATCTTTGCGCACTATGACACTGAAGTGGTCTGGTTCATGCGCAACTGCTAATCCCGCTAAAAGTGGGAAAACCAGTACCAGGGACATCACAAGGGCGCGCATGACTAGGCCTCCCGGCTCAAGGATAAATACAAACCGACCCAAAGGGTCGGCTGTGTATGGACGGTAAGGCACTCGCTTTGGCTACACTACTACTGCTTGGTAGTGGATTGCTGGGGGCTGTGGCTTTCATGGACATGGGTGGAACTGATTCCAATGAAGGTTCAATTAACGACTCGATGGAAGAAGACCCATTAATCCAAGGAGAAGAACACGATCATCGGGACCCCGCGCATCACAATATGTCCTCATCAAATATCGAGTATGTGGATTTCAACCCATTAACAACGCCTGGGAATGCCGAAGTTCAAGTCATGACTGCCCCCGATGGTCGCGTTTATGCTTACCAAGCTGGATGGAATGATGTTCACATTACCGATGTGACTGACCCTTACAACACTGTAGTCATGGGCGTATACAACGACCCGAATACACAAGTTCTCGATGTGAAATATATCGAACACAATGGAAATGAATACCTGATTTTGCAAAACCAATTGGTTGATTCAGGGTATGCGGACCCAAATGTTGGGAATTGGAACGACCCGATTCAAGTCAGTGTGACATTGATTGATGTCACAGATAAGACTGAACCATTCTGGGTTGATTCATGGTACGATGCGGACCACCCAACTGGCCCTCACAATCTGTACACGCAGATGATAGATGGGGAATGGTACATCCTAGTTGCCAATCCAGATTACACCGCTTGTGACATCGGGCAGGGCGATGCCTGTGGAGGTATCACAATTGCACACCTCAACTTCGATGGATGGGCAGACTTACCTCGGATTGTGAAGGTTGGAGAAGCAGAAGTCGCATGGGAAACCACCCGGGGTGGCTGGATTTACATTCATGACATGACAAGCCAAACCTGGCCAGGACAGGATCAAAATGACCCTCGTTATGGACGAACCTACATCTACGGGGCCTATTGGGAAGCGGGATTGAGAATCTTCGACATTAGCGATGTGCCTCATCCAACCAACTCACCTGCAGAATACTTGTGGCATGGTTCAACCTGTCGCGCCACCATCGGCACACAAGCAGGATGCACTTGGCGAGCACCGGAAGTTGGACATTGGGATGACTTCGCAGATTTGGACGGAGATGGTGAACTTGACAGTGGAACTACTGGTAACGAAAACGGAGGGCGTGCATCTTACATCCACTACGCTGAACCATTCCCTGAAATGGTTGACACCAGCCATCTTGGTGGCCCAGATGGGGAACGGCACCTGACTGTTCTCGCAGTCGAAGTTATCCAGACATCTGTTGGAACAGGATTGGTCTACCTTTTGGATACTACAAATTACACCCTGAATAATGGTAATCTGCGTTTTGAGCCAAGTTTGTATTCTTCGTGGGAAATTCCAACAGCTTGGGAGCATTGCTATGGAAGTTCATGTTCTGATCATGCAAATGATGACGAATGGTTACTATTCAGCCCTCACAACTTAGACAGTGTATTTTTCCCAACCAATGAAGATACTTTGCCCGACAACAGTCATGGAGGGACCTGGGATGGTCGCTTGTATGTCAGCCATTACCACGGAGGCATGTGGATTGTGGATGTTGAAACTCTAATCCATGCAGGATACAATGGCCAAAATCAAAACTCTACAAACATGGAAGCAACCATTGGATTCTATATGCCACATGCTGGAGAATATGGGGAACCCCTTGACAGTCAATACTACGATTTTGGGTGGATTCCATTCCTTTGGGCTGTTGAGTACCATGATGGATATGCCTACTCCTCCTGTATCACAAGTGGATTGTACATCACGCAATTGGATATTGACAAGCCATATCGCGGTGTTCTGATGAACAATGGATAAGCGACCTTTCGGCCGATTCATTCAGATAATGAGTCTGAGTCCGCTGGCCATGCGCACAAGAGCACCCTCAGTATTCCTACTGACAACTCTGGTATTGTGCACTTCCCTTTCTGGATGCTTTGGAACTGAAGAAAGTAAACATGAATCCGCTGAATCAATTCTGCAGATTGATTTTGGGGGACCTTCAGATGCTGTGCTCAAAACTGGTGAGTGGCACCAATTCACTTTGGAAGGGAATGGGCACACTTTGTCAGTGCCCACAGATGTGCTAATCTTCATCAACGGTTCTGTGATTCCCGATGGATTGGCTACAGTAATTGACCAGAAACTGAATGGGAAATTGTTGCTAACACCATATGCATCCAATGTTGAACTAACTGTTGGATATCCCGATGGAGCCAGCGAAAGCATCGAGATGAATGTGCAAAATGGAACTCCTATCGTAAATGGCGAAGATTGGTTTGAAAAAATGGATTTCATCACCAGTATTTGTTCTGACTCAACAGAATGTGGTGGATATGTAAATCGATGGATGGGGTCACCCAATCCCGCATTTGAGCGGGCCGCTTCCTTCTTCCAAGGACATTTTGAAGGACTAGGATACGAAACACACCTACTTCGTGTGATTGACACCATGAACCCTACTGAACCTGAAAGTTTGAACATCATTGCTTGGAAACGAGGGGTAGATGATTCCTGTGTACAAGGAATGGGCGCACACATGGATATTGCACCACCGGGTGGACCTCCAGGAGGAGGGACTTACGAAGGTGCATACGACAACACCGCAGGCACCGTTAGCATGATGCTATTCGCGAAGGCATTTGTTGATATCGAAGTAAAATGTGACACATTCCTAGCCCTTTGGTCAAGTGAAGAAGAAGGACTACGCGGGTCGAATGCATTTGCAAACAACGATTGTGACTATTGTTTGCCTCACGACAAAGAATTGCGATTTTACATCAACATGGATATGATGGGGATATCTTATCCTGCTCTCAAACCAAGCGGTGAACCTTACCCTTACCATGCATGGTCTGGACCAGATATTGACCCAGATGAGCAAGATGTGGAAATCACCAGTGTATTGGATTATGTCCATCGTGAAGTTCTACGAGCGCCAATGGATTTGCGCATCAATGGAACATATGGTGCTGGATGTGATCAACACTGGGATGACCACGAAAATCTAGTCCTTGATGTTCATGAGGATACATTTGGAAGATCTGACCATGTGACATTCAGAAACTTAGGGGCTCAGACCATTTTCCATCTAGGCGCTTATGACGCAGACTACAGCGCATACCACTCCCCCTCGGACACATTGGATAATATGGTCGATGTCGTTGGAGGGCAAGAAGAATTGCAGAAGAGTATTGAATTCGTCATGTGGGCTGCAATGCTAGAATTCATGTTCGCAGATCAAAACCCCAATATCAGAAATGTTGACGCTTGAATCGATTGTTGGGTGCCGATTGATTCAGATACACCTTCGTGGTCGGCGACCTATGCGTCAGCGAGCAGCCATTGCGTTACTCATGACATTGCTCATGGCTGGAACTTCAATTTCGGGTTGCTTAGGCAATGATGACAACGGGCCACCAACTGCGAGTGATTTAGTCATCAAAGACATGGATGGATTACTAGCTGGAACGTGGCAAAATGTCACACTGGTCGCTGAAACTGATTTAGCTGTATACATCCCATATTTCGTTCAAGACCCTGGTTCAGGTCGCGCACAAAACGGAACTGTGCTCGACATGAAGGATGGATCAACGTACAATATTCGTTGGTTACTGCCACCAAGGAATCTTGAGGCCACATTACTTGTTGGTGATTATGGCCGAACAGATTGGCCTGTTCGTGCAGCCAACGAGTCATGGAACAATTGGATTCTAGATCCATCCAACGGTGGTGCGATTACAGTCAGTCCAAACGAAGACCCAAACGGATTGTGGCGCTGGTTGATTGCGCACGATTCCGATGGAGGTTCAGTTGCATCCAAGTCATTCATGACAACACGGCCACAAAGAAGTGGGTTGACAATGGAAGAGGGTGTTGATGCATCAGGAGGTTGGGTTGATGGTCGTTCAGTCTACGAATGGGTGGAATTCATCACTGATGAAACACCTGATCCTCTGGATCTAGCCGATGGAGCAAAAGGATATCTTGATCGTTGGATAGGGAATGGGAACCCTGCATATGAAGATGCAATAACTTACTTCGAAGGCGTACTGACGGGATATGGATTACGAGTTGAAACACATCGATTCCAATCAGGGACATTGTGGGCTGTCAACATCTGTGGATACAAGGATGGAACCATGTATGAAGATGAATGGTTAGTATTTGGTGGCCACTTTGATATTGCTCCGTATGTATCGCCAGTGGGCATTATACCTGGGACAGAAAATTCGGGATACGGGACTCGAACTGGAGCTTATGACAATACTGCAGGAACTTCGATGGTCTTGACTACAGCAGGTGCTTTGGCTGAATTCGATGCTCGCAGAACCATGGTATTCTGTTTGTGGTCATCTGAAGAAGAAGGGCTGTGGGGCTCGTCAGCATTTACTGGTGATGTCCCGGATGGAGTCACAATCACAAATTATCTGAATTTAGATATGGCTGGAATCAACTATCCTGGTGATTATGCTCTATCGGTGTACCTCGGTCCAGATGGTAGTGGAGATGTCGTCGACCAACCCGGAATGTTCCATTTGGCTGAATGGATTGGTGCTGATGCATTGGACTTGGCTTACCAAATGGAGCGTGGGGCTGCTGAATGGGCTGCGACTGGTGAGGATCCGCTTTGGCAGCAACAGTATACTGACACTGTTGCAATTTACGAATCACCAACAGCACGCAGTGACCATGACCCATTCCAACAAATTGGTGTTGCAACTCTCGGCTGGAACGGTGTGGTCGATGGGTATCCTTGTTACCACAAGACCTGTGATAAATTAGAAACCATGGAAGGCTACATGGATACAACGAATGCCACAGGTGAAGCAAATCTCGCTCATTCGTGGGATATCGTCACATGGTGGGCTGTGTATGCTTTCTTGCACATGGATCAAACTCCTGTGCCAAATGAATTGTGAGGGGAACTGATGAGGCAATTGAGGGCAGTGCTCCTTTGCATTTGCATTTTGAGCCCAGGGTGCTTATCTTCAGAAACTGAAGATAAAGACATCTTCTACGGCCAAGATTTACCTGCTGATAATCCTGATTATTCCGTTCCAGAATTTTCATTAATGAATATTGATGCTAATCTGATCAACCTCAGTGACTATGAGGGGCAAGTCGTGATTGTCTCTTTTGTCTACACACGATGCCCTGATGTTTGTCCAATCGTATCCAGTAATCTGCGATGGATTGCACAAAACCTCTCTGACGACTATGGAACTAATTTCAGCATTATTTCGATTACTGTCGACCCATGGTGGGATACTCATTACACCTTGAATGATTATGCGACTTTACGCAACCTCAATTGGCCTCACCTAACAGGGGAGGTCGAAGATATTGAACCCGTTTGGGAAGCATTCCATGTTGGGCTGCAGACCTATGCAAATTCATCTTACGAAGAGGACAATGGGACACAAGGAAGTTCTGAGACTTCTGGTCGACATCATCCAGATTACTTAGTCGACCATTCAACTGCAACCATCATCATTGACAAAAATCACCAGCAAAGGGTTAGATGGGACGATTTAGACTGGGAAGTGGAACTCTTCGCAGAGGACGTTAAGTACCTGATAAACGAGTGACTGCGGACCGATTCTATTCCGCATTTCTACTTTTTACCAGAAATCGAGTTTTATTCGAGAATTGTAGGGAGTATCATTAAGTGCTAGACCTGACCGTTTAGGCTCGACCTTAAGGTCATAGAAAAGGAGAATGACAAAAATGGACGGAGAAATGAGAGAGAAAATCACCATGGGAATGATGGTAGTTTGCTTAGTATTGGCCCTAGTTGCAATGTTTTCAACAAGTTGGCTGGTGTCAGAAGGCGATGAGAGTGAAGGAGAGCCCGATGCAACATCTAGTCTAACTACGATGTACCTAGAACTAGGTAGTTCGGAAGAGTGCGATGGAACTGTTGCTGTGTATGATGCAATGGACATGGAGGCTGAGTGCGACGGTAAGGAGCTTAGCATAGCATGGTCAGAAGTCTGTGATGAAATGGATGACGATGATGCTTGTGATACTGCATCAGCAGGAATGACTGCAACTATTTGCATGTGGCTCGGAATTGGAATGGCATTAGTATGTGTACTAATGGCAGTATTGCCAATGGCTGGTGTTGATGCAATGGACAACCTACCCGAAATGGCTGGTATGATTGCAAGTTGGGCAGCAGGTGGAATGATGATTCTAGGTCTAATCCTATGGAAGATTATGCTACCAGATGGAGATGCAAGCATGGGCATGGCCACTTACATGGCAATTATTGCTGGCGTAATGGGCCTAGCTTCTACAGCAATGAACACGTTCATGGCTGACGAGTGATAAAGTACTCACAATTACTTGAAGAAAACACAAGATAACACAACGGGCACAGTAGGGGCTTAGGTCCCTGCTGTGCCTTTTTTTTTGTTTCAAATCAAAGACCAAGAGTGTCTCGAGCAGCATCTAATGCTGAACCCAAACCCTCACCGTTTGATCCACCACCTTGGGCAAAGGTTGGACGACCTCCGCCCCCTCCACCAATATGGCTTGCAATTGAATTTAGAATCTCGACTGCATCGTGATTGTCTGCTGCAATGGTGCCTTCTGTAATGGCCACAATGAGTTTTCCCCCACCTTCTCGACTACCGACCACTGCAACCGTAGGTTTGGATGAATCTCGCGTGAGTTCCCCAACCATTGTCTGCATTTGCTTGAGTTCCCCTGTAGCCTCCATCACCACATAACGAATGCCATCCTTCTCTACAGCCTCATCTCCACCACCACTGGTCCGGAGACGAACAATCTCGGCCTCAAGAGACTCAATTCTCTTGGCTTGTGATTTCCACTCATCGAAGAAGCGTGTAACTGTCTTAGGGAGGTCCTCCGCTGAAACACCTAGAATCTCTGCAGATTCAGCCAACAGGCGCTCTTGGCGCCGGGCGTGCTCACGTGCTGTTTCCCCTGCCACGATTTGCAGACGCTCTACCCCGTCTTGGACTTGACTGGAGCGCACAATGCGAACTTCTCCTACTTTTCCGACCTCATCATGGTGGGTTCCGCCGCATGCCTGAACATCATGGGCACCAATTTTGATGATGCGGATTTCACTGTGCTTTGGTGCACCGCCCTGGTACAACTCAAATCCAAATTGAGCATCTGCTTCTACTCTAGGAAGAACCATTTTCTCGACTTTCGGATTTTGAGAAATTATTTCGTTCGCATGATCTTCAATTCGGTCAAGGTCATCACGAGATAGACGTTCAAAGTGAGTGACGTCAATCCGAGCATATCTTTGACCCTTGCTAGAACCTGCTTGCCAAATGTGTGGGCCAAGAAGGGCACGAGCAGAACCACCTACAATGTGTACTGAGGTGTGATGATCCATCAATTGCATTCGACGTTCTGTATCCAACTTACCTTGGACCAACCCACTAATGGCGCCATCAGTCAAATGAATAATGATGTCACCATCAACTCGTGTATCATGGACACGGACATCACCCAATGTACCTGCATCGCCTAACTGACCACCCCCTTCTGGGTAGAAGAGGGTTCGGTCAAGTACGACAGCATGGGTTGGTGTACCTGCAACCTCATTCGATAAATTCAGATTTGATGCATCAATTTCAGAACAATACAATACTTCGGCATTGAATTCCATGGCTGACGTATCAGCATAGTAATCACGGGATGTTGCTGGTAACCCTGCAGGGAGTAAACTGGTTTTCTTACGTGATTTTGCAGCTGCTTTCGTTTGTTGTGCATTCCGTGCAGCCATATCTGCGGCAAAGCCCACTCGAATGCTCAGGTTTTCCCAACCGGATCGGTTGGCAATTGAAGCGACCATGTCTGGTTGTAATCCTCGTTCTTCGGCCAACCTGAAGAGAATCTCGTCAGGAGCATTAGTGGAATCGTGTGGCACATTAGCCAATGCTGTACGGACTGCAGCCTCACCTTTGCGAAGCATTTCGTGGTATCGTGCTTCTTCAAGTTCTAAAATTCGAAGAATGCCGTCTCTACTTTGTGCAAAGCCACTCATGTCCAAATTGACATCCATGTGGTGGGCACCTAATTCTGCAAGGCTGACTTCAATACCTAATTCCCCTTTCATTCGACAAACTCGGCGAGCAAGCATTCGAGCAAGATAACCTGCTTTGGCATTCGAAGGAACCAATGTGTCCCCTAGCATGTTGCACAATGCATGCATGTGATCAGGGATGGCATAAATTGCTGAAAGCGGTTCAGTTACCGCCTTTAGTTGCTCAACTGTAACTGCAATTCCCCTCTCAGTTAAACGCTCAGAAAGCCGAACATAAAGCGAGGCGACATCTGTGCCCACATCAATATTCAAAATTCCTGCAAGACGAGAAAGTTCTCCCAAAAGTGAATCTATATCTATCTCTCCAAGTGCTGCAAGTTTAGATTCGAAGCCTGAAATCGATTTTAACCAATCAAGAGATTCCGGGTAAATTGCTTCGTAAATGGTTGGTGTCCCCGCTGCGGCCCAACAAAATCTCTCCAATCCATATCCAGTATCGATGATTTGGAGCGGCATCTCGCCATACTTGAGACCCTTAATTTCGACATCGCCATCTTCACGCTCTTCGAGATTCATGAAAACTAAAGTTGCCAGTTCAAGGCCACCAACAATGACTTCGACCGCTGGGCCAGCATTACCACCTCCACTCCATGGATTTTCAACGTAGGTGATTTCCATGGGGTCGATACCTAAGGTGTTGACAAAAAGGTCATCACAAAACGATACACATTCTTCAATCCAGTACTTTACATCACCTTCTTCGGGCTTGTTAAAGCAATGATGTGCCATCATTTCAAATGTAGTTAAATGCCGACCTGAACGACCCACTGCAGCAACATCCGTCAAACGAATACATGGTTGTGAAATTGTCAGAGGGTTGGCAGGAGGAGGCACTTCACCTGAAGTTACATGTGGCTGAAAATCTGCGATTGAAGCTATCGTCAAGTGGATGTCATCTCTCCATCTTGCAATCACAGGATACGGTTCAACCCGTGTGTGTGAATGGTTCTCAAAATATCCCAAGAAAGTCTCCCGCATTGCATCTTTCAACGCTTTCCCTCGTTGTGGAAATCCGTCGATAATTGGTGCACCGATAAATGTGTATTCGTCTTCTGTGGTATCTCCACTTGTATCGCGATTAGGATCTCGAGTCCAGAACCAAAGGTCTGTAACTCGGCATTTTTTACGAGAGAAACCATTCTCGTGAAAGAACGGAATATCAACGTCTCCGAATGCCATGAGAGTCCCTCTACAGTCTTTGGACAGCGCCTTCTCACTTCAAGGAAACTGTCGGCACCCAAGGGGTGCCGGTGCGAAAGTGCCTAAACGACGCGAAGTTACGGGTGCCTGTGACAGAAGACGCTCGATGGCGTGACCACCTCGAAAAGGCCGGTCCAAGTTTGCATCGAATTAAGCGACATGATGCTATGTTGGTCGACGCTATGTTAGTTGGCGACAAGGCACATATTAATCGCCATAGCGAAGATCGTTCTCCAGAACAATTAGTCAATACTGCTTCTCTACCAGGAATTGTGGGGAATGCTTGGGCTATGGCCGATTGGCACTTTGGCTACGGGTTCCCTATTGGAGGAGTTGTTGCAACTGATATTGAAGCAGGAGGAGTTATTTCACCTGGAGGCGTTGGATTTGACATCAATTGTGGAGTTCGGATGTGTACTCTTGATTTAGAAGTGAAAGATATCAAGGATTTGAAGAAATTTGGGCGACGTCTCAAAGGCCGTATTCCTGCCGGCCCCTCTGGAAAAGGAGGCGTTGATCTTTCAGAAACAAAAATGGATTCGATTCTCTCAGAAGGGGCAAAGGCTGCGGCAGAACATGGATGGGGAGAACATCGTGATTTAATTGCCATGGAATCCAATGGCTTACTTGAAACTCAAGAACGTCTCGTTTCCGAAAGGGCACTCAAGCGAGGATCGCTTTCTCTAGGTACGTTAGGGAGTGGAAATCATTTCTTGGAATTACAAGTTGTTGATCAAATCGTTGATAAAAATGCTGCAAATGCATTTGGCCTTCGAGAAGGGCAGGTAACTGCAATGATTCATACAGGCTCACGTGGGCTTGGTCATCAAGTATGCTCAGACCATGTCGACTCATTGGAAAAGAAATTTCGAAGGCAAGGAAATATGTGGCATTCTGATGAATGGGATTTCAAAATCCCAGATAGGCAATTGGCTGCAGCACCATTCCATTCCAATGAGGGGCAGGCCTATTTCGAGGCAATGCAGGCAGCTGGAAATTATGCATTTGCAAATCGGAGTGCATTGACTCAGCGTTTGCGTGATGCCTTGCGGGCCCATCTAGGCTCTGACGGTGATTTGGAAGTCCTCTATGACGTCTGCCACAATATTGCTAAAGTTGAAAATCATGTAGTTCACAATGAAAATTGTACATGCTGTGTTCACAGAAAAGGTGCCACGCGTGCATTGGGTGGTGATCATGCTGAATTAGCATCTCGATTTGCGGGAATAGGTCAACCAGTTCTAGTCCCCGGAGATATGGGGACTGCATCTTGGGTCCTAGCAGGGCCAACAAAGGGAACAAATGCAGCATTTGGTTCATCTTGCCACGGTGCAGGTCGTGCTCTCTCACGAAGCCAAGCACGGAAAACGATTGATGCTGAACAATTGCAAAATGAATTGCAAGCACAAGGCATCACTGTACATGCAAATACTCCAAACGTCCTCTCAGAAGAAGCCCCAAGTGCCTACAAAGATGTTGATGAAGTCATTCGGCTTACTGCGGAAGCAGAACTTGCACGACCAGTAGCAAGGTTGCGCCCATTCTGTGTCATCAAAGGTTGATTGGAAAAGCCATAGGTTATTTCCTTCAATCCTTTCGGCACCACATGGACTATTGCAGAAATTGCAATCAATTCCTAGAGCCGAATTGGAATTCTTGTCCTAATTGCTCAACTCTGATTCGTCATGTTTCTACTAACAATCATCAATCTATACATCCAAGTCAGATTAGGGTACAAGATAGCGTAGTAATGGGAAATGTCAGTAATACAAGCATCACAAATGTTCAACAAGTTCAAGCGATTAAACAAATTGTAGTCCCAGAAGGACCAGTACAAATTGACTACTTTGGAATGATAAGATATACGAGATTCTCGTACAACGTCCTATCTTTTATCGCTTTTTTCGTGGTTATTGTGTTCTGGCTTCCTAACTCTAGTGGAACGATGACAACAGTGATCCATTACATTCTTGGATACGCGGTACTTGAAACTGTAGTTATGAATTTCTTATTTAGTCAAAAAAAGCAAAGGCGTGCGGAACTGATGCGGGAAATACAACAGTGATGTTTCACATTGAAATGCCGGCACGAGGGGCGCCTGCATGAACTGGTGCTGAACCTGACTGTACTCCATCTGCTTCTTCCATGATAATCGTCAGTAACGTATTGACAAGTTTTCGTAAATCATCAACTTCACTCTGCAGTTCTGTCATTTCTTGTGTAATTGCCACTCTACGGTTCTCGCTATTGCTCATGGTTCCCATCCCATCATGAGGAAGTTTTCTTCCTCGAAACGCCCTCCAAACTTTACAGTCTATAAAGGAAACGATTTTGTTAGGTTTCATATACCGTTTCGAAACAGTTTCGAAATCGACCACCGAGCGGTTTCGCGGTTTCGACTTTAGCCTAGCAACCGAGCTATGATATCTGCCTTGGTCCCTGAAGTGCCCAAGTTTCGCTCTTCAGCCAATGAAACCAATTCCGCTTTCTTCATTCGTTTCAATGCGGCTTCTGATGGTAATTCAGTGGCAACTGAATCAATGATTTCGACTTCTGTGATTTCGGGCTCTGGTTCAATAACTGGCTCTTCTACTACTGGTGACTCCGCCACATAATCCGAACCAAAACCTACTGGGGCAGCCGGAGGTGCTTCTGTTTCACTGGGAGAATGATGTGCAATTATTTGTTCTGCACTCCAACCCTTGTCCATCCAATTACTAGCCCGTTTGTGGGACCAATCTGGTAAAGCAGCAACAACTTCAGCGATTGCTAATTCACGTGGATCTGCTGGTGCACTAGGAGAAAGTTCCTGATTAAGGCCACTAGCCACATATTCTTCTGCAGCTCGTTCTAACTCAGATTGTTTGAGATACCCATTTTCATCGGAATCGTATCCACTTGCATGTGCAAGGAATGCATCCTTGTCAAAGATATGGTGCTTGCCAATAATGTGAGATACAGTTTCATTGTTGAAGTCCAACGGATATGTGCTTTCCATGGAAACCATCGGTTTAGCTAGCATTTCGATGAAGTCCTTTGCGGCTTGCTCCAATTCTGAAGCGTCAAGGAATCCATCACGGTCACGGTCATATGTTTGAGCGTGCTTGAGGAAAGCCGTCTTGTCATGAATACTGTAACGTGCCGCTGTATTGGACAATGTCTCATCTTCAAAATCAAGTCTGATTCCATTCAAATCATCAATTTCATTCCCATCATCATCATACCAAATGTCGTCGGATTCATCATAATCATCCATTGATTCACTAGGTCGACGCATTACTATGACCAGTAGAAGAATTGCGGCCGCACCAATTGCAAATGCAATAATTCCAAGCAATGCAGCATTGTCACTCAGCGATTCGGATTCTGGCTCAGCAATGATAATCTTCTCAACAGCAATCGAATTGAACTCATCTCCATCAACGATGATGAACAACTTCGCTTCTCCAGACTTCCATGCTTCCCACTCAAACGTAGCAACACGATTGCTCTGTTTTGCTGTGAAGTTTACAGTGACATTGTCGTCAACAGTTCGCATCGCACCATCGATATCCTCTACCAATTGAACATTGATTGATCCAGAGCGCATTCCGTTGTTTCGGAAAATTGCATTGATTTCAATGATGCCACCATATTCAGGGATATCTGGATTCAAGTCCCATCCTGTCAATTCTGGCTCGAATTCAATGAGGGAGAATGATGGTACACGCGGCGTCGATGCTGTCCCTTCACCCGTCAAATCATTGCCTGACAGATCAATGCCCGATGCCCAAATTGAAATGTAATCTCCATCACTCAATTTCTCATCTCCTGCCGGGTTCATGTCGAAAATACCGGTGAAGTGGTACTGGCCATCCAGTTCATCGACAAATGTGAGTGATGAATTTCCACCCATTCCCATTCGAGGTAAACCATTCACGCGTAAATACGCCCATTCAATTTCCAATGGAGTAGTTGGGAATCCACCTTGATCCACAATGACGAGGTCGATTGTAACCGCATCCAACCTATCACTTTCGAGATACATTAGTGAGCTGGATGGGAAGCGATATGGGTCAAAAACAACCTCAGGTGGTTCACTATCAACGACAATTGTTGAGTCCATATTAGGGTCAGATGTTGCCAACCCAGGGAGATTCAGTACCACCACTTGAATTGGCATTTCGGGAGTCAATGGTGTTCGTGTTGGTAAAACCAGAATAGAGTTGAATGTGCCTCCTTCTTGAACCGTAACTGTTCGTTCAATGGTTGTTGAACCGAAGAGAATTTGCGTCAGGACTGATAAATTCTCAGAGGGGATCTCTAGGGGTATATTCGTTGTTGAATAAACAATCATTCCTTCAACTTCAACTTCATCACCCTCTTGCACATGGATCTGGGTAGTAGAACCTGTTGTAACAGGTGGGGTGAGGTCCTCTAAATTGGTGATTACTGCTGTTAACTCATTATCTAATTTCCAGCGTATCGCATTCAAATTGTTGACATTTGTTACAATTTGCATGTCATCTGTAATCGTAAAACCTGGTACTTGGTGTGACTGAGTAGACGGCATGTCCCAGCTAACTGAAAATGTGATGTCAACCTTAGAAGTGTCTGCTGACAGTGGTGTGACTACTGCCGAGAGTGGTGTTACAAAACTACCTGCAACTGTCGTCAAAATATCTTGGCGTGGATCATAATGAATTTCACCCAGTGGTGCATTTACTTGACCTGCAAGATAGACTCCGACATCATCCAATGTTTGGACTCCATTGGCGTCTTGAATCGTCATTGAGACAGTATGGACTTGACCTGCAAGAAGATGCTCGTCAATTGAATCCAAACCGAATCCCGTATTCAGTAAAACGGTTTCAGTGTTTTCTGCAGTTTGTAGAGTAGCCCAATCATCGGCGAACCCTGGGCCCCCTCCAGTGTTTCCATCTTGGTAACTATTCCCTGCCCAATCTGTACCGGATATCCACATACTGACTTTCCCATTGAATCCATTTCCACCCACAGGAATATTGCTGAATGTAACTTGTTGCGAGCCACTTCGAAGGGTGTATAGGCTCTCAGGATAAGTTTGGTATTCATCTGGCTGAGGGGTTCCGTCTGCATTCAAATCATCAATGCCTTCACGCCAATAATTCAGTGTGACTTCTGATGATCGGTCCTGAGCATCCGATACTGTAATGTAAACAGAAAGTGGAGATACTGGATCCCAAACATACCCATTTGCATCAAGTAATCCAGTTGATGTAGAAACTAGAATTGGTCCAGCAACAGGTGCTTCATTGTCAGTTAGAATTTCGATAGCCGGTGGAGAAATTGTTGTATCGTTCGCACCAGTGGAACCAGTAATCGGTCCAACGCGTCCAATCTTTGGTGACAAAAGTGACAGTGAATTAGATGTCAAAGTCACATTACCACTAAATGTCCCTAACCCATCAGTAGATAGTGGAGTTTCCACACCTGAATTATTGATTATCATGGCAAAGTCATCTTGTAATGGACGGAGATTAGGGGTGTTTTGGAATCGTACATTACCACTGACATGGACTTCTTCTCCACTCTGCACGTGGAAGGGGTATTCTGGCGAGAATTGATTCGAGATATCGTATCCTGCTTGATTGTAGACGGTGAGTCCACTGATTTCAAGGTCATTTTCAATTGCTTGTGAACCTGGGCCACCAGTTTGCGCAGTTGCTGGGGCAATACCAACGCCCGTCTGATTATGGGCCAATGCTGACCAAGCAATGTTTGCAACATCATCCCATTGCCATGAAACATGGAATCTCCAATCAACTTCAAGAATACCTCCATTTTCCACAATGCTGCAATCCATTTCCATTGGCAATTGACTACTGCCTGAAATTTGGCTGAAGGTCGGACTACCGGCAGGATCTGCCACTTCAAAGATAATACTCGTACCATCGCTAGCATAACCAGTTAAACTGATTTTGGAAATTTCTGTATTGTCATACAAATGTCGGTGGCGTGTTGTAATCTCTGTGACGTCGCCATTTGGATACATAGTCCCTGGTGCAGAGAATGGATAATTGGTAATCATCAATTCATGATATACGCCGCCTCCAATTACCACTGCTCCCTTGTCGGCAGTATAAGCAATTGGAATGTCGACTGAAGTAGGTGACCCAGCAAGTACTGCAGCTGCATGGTAATCTATAACCTGTTGAGTTAGGGTCGTCAGATTCTCAGAAATTGAATAACCCAAAGTAATTGATCTCACTTCACCAACTTGTGCAATAGTAGTTGGTAAATTGCTGCTCATGTTTAATTCAACAATGCGCCAGTCTCGATTATTTTGCAGACCACTTTGAGGGGGAATCATGTTAATATGAGCGATTTGAGTAGGAGAGAGACTAGCTGTATTCAATCCAGAACCGAATGACGTGATACTAGAAGACCCTATGCTCAAATTAACTGGTGCAATACAGGGATCACAGTATATTGATATTGCTCCAGATGTGACTATTGCATCCCCTGGGATGAGTACTGAAACCGTTTCCACTTGATTAGCGAACATATCTAAATCGGATGTCAATTGTTGGTTTTGAGAGGTTGATACCGTTCCGTCAGCGGCCTCGTGAATGAATTGTTGCCAGCCATGCGCCCCATAGGATGGCCCAATTGGGAACTCCCAATCAACGGTACCATCACCCGTTACATCGGCTTCTGGATTGATTGCTGGTTGGGCCATGTCTCCCTCTGCCCAAAGCGAGGAAATATGGCCATTTGGATTGACCTCGATGCGAACACCGAAACCTGGTTGAGGATCAGGGAATTGGATGGTCCCAGTAAGGCCTGAAGTACCGATGACATTACCATTAGAATCTACTGCACGAAGAGTAATTTGAGAACCAACTCCTGCGAAGTCAACAGCCGTTACTGGCCGACTTGAATGTATGAATGGACTATTAATTTGCAATACTGCTGAGCCATTATTGGTCAAATTCGATTCCCACAAATCAAGATTGGAATTGACGTTCCATCCATTGCCTGGCCCTCGTGCATCAAAAGTTCGAACAGAACCCACATGAACTGCATCAATGAGTGGAGTGAGGAACGGATCATCTGTACCCATGTTAATTTGTATACGGATGCCATTTGCATGACTAGCACGATCGAGACCATGCAATGAAATGGGGAAAGATACATTGTCAAATCCCGCGATGACGTTTCCTGACACATCTAGAACGCTGCCGGTTGCCCAAGTATCAATTGGAATTGTTCCATCGATATCGATGAAACCTAAGCCAATGTCGTCTAATGCGAGAACATCTGAAATCCAGCCTCCTTCATCGAGGAAATAATCTACTTCTAAGCCAACATCGTCAACATACCAACCATCGTAACTGATGATTGAGTCACTCTCAAATGAAAATCGGAACCATACAGTTTGTCCAGAATATGTAGTTAAATCAGCCTCTTTGGTTGACCAGAAATTATGCGGGCCTTGACAATTGAACCCTGTGCCTACAACGTTGGCACCATTGAAAATACCAACACTGGCAAGATTTGCCCCTGTGTTAAATGACAAGCCTGTTGTGTCATACCAATTGTTCCCAGGGTCAAAGTGAGTCCAAGTTTGATTGTCAGTAGAAATGAATACCGCTCCACCATCATAACCTGATTCAGAACACATCCAATGACTAAATGTCAACCGTGCACTTGCACCAGCAGGGATAGCATACGAGGGGGAAAACAAATGATCCCAATTTGAACCAGAGTATCCTGATTGTAAATTTGTGCCCCAACCAAATGGTGCTGAAGTCCAAGACGTAGGTCCTTCAGTGGGTTGTCCTTGAAGCGGTCCAAAGTCCCAATCCCCCGTAGAGGACCAACCGGTAGGTGGGCCATTTGGGGCTCCTGCTTGGCTATCCTCATAGCCATAAGAAAGGGCTAGTGCTCCAGCACCAATTGAAATGTAATTCCAATCACCAGCGATGGCAGTCCACATTGTATTCGAATTGGATAAGGTATCATCATCCAGAACTGTCCCTGTAGAGGATACTACCGAAATTCGATCCAAGGTGAGCCCTTCTTGCCCATCAGTTGTTCCTCCATATTGAACTGAAGAATCAGTTTCAACACGGACTGCAATATCAGTCAAGCCACTATTTTGGAATGATGTAGGGATTCCAAGAGCAAGGGTGACAAAACCATTGGTTTCATCACCGTAATTTACACCATTAATTGTATACCCTGACCCAGGTATGGCACCAGACCGACTTCGACACGCAGTTGTAGTCGCTGATGTTGAAGATGAAATATCCGTCCATGTCTGGTTATTCGGTGATAATTCAATGCAGAAATTATCGTAAAGTGAACCTTCCAAATCCCATTCCATCTGAATGCGTATTTCAGAATTTGTACCTGCGTTAGTCAAATCGACTTGCCCCTGTAAAACACCCACTGCATTGTTACTATATTGACAAGTTCCAGTCACAACATAGCAACCATGGTGCCAATATCCGGTTGCACCGCCAACGTTTGTCAAACTGACATCGTCAATGAACCAACCTGGCCGACCTGGACTGTTGACATCAGTAGATATGCGGAATCTGATTTTTAGTGCAACTGAGTTGTTAATCCCTGTCAAATTGTCGAGAAGGAATAAATCGTTTGTCCAGCCTGTGGAATTTGGATTAGACCAAGCTGGGAATGTTGTGCTATTGTTTGGGGTCGCAGATGGTGCCGCAGATGTTGAGAGGGTGACATTCGAATTGTAACCACCAACTGGTTCGAGCCAAGACCATGGTCCACTGTCTAGTTTATATTCAACCCAGACAGCATCGTTTGGCCCTGTGTGGCGCCAATTGTCAAGACTCAAATTGAAGTGATTAATTGGAGAAGGGATTGTGATTGAAGGTGACCTAATTGCTGCGATTTGTCCAGCTGGGACTGCCCCGTCCATGATTGTAGCCGCGACAACCGAGCCTGAATTTGCAGAGGCAGGAATGTCACCATAACTCATTTGTCTTGTTTGACCCACTCTTGTGCCATTGGTAACCGATCCGGGCAAACCTGGTTCCCAAATTGAAGTGTTCCCAAACTCTGGCCAGTTATTGAATGTCATTTGTGCAGTACCAGAAAATGTCTCGATTTGGCTTACTGCTTGGTCGGGTTCAAGGGATAACCGACCGCCAAAGTGATCCATAGTTGAACTAGAAAATTGTCCTACCGTGAAATTGTTTGTTGTATCCACACGCCATTCACTACCGTTGTTTGCATAAATCATCTCTTCATCAACAGTCATCCAACTATTCAGAACTGTGGCATTACCTGGTACATTCCAACCATCAACGGTTACTGTTTGCCCATTGGATGTGATTTTGTTGGGTCCAATCCATTGGCTTGTGTCTGCTGAGGCCCAAGGAACTGAGACCATCATCAAAGTCAGTAATATACTCAGAATAAATTTCCGTTCTGCTGTCATTGTACCGACTCCTACGGAGTCGCGACTATTCGACGTTAGAAAGACCTTCGGGGGATGCATCAGACTTTGCGAGGCAAGAAAAAGGAGCCACTGGCGAGAATTGAACTCGCGACCTACGCCTTACCAAGGCGTCGCTATACCTCTAAGCCACAGTGGCAGTATCATCGGCGACCTACGCCCTTGATTTAACGACTACGTAACTGGAATCGAGGAGATAATTTGGGTGAAGTTCTCCATCACGCTCATATCGTAAAGGTTGCACGCCGGAACGCTGCCGAGATCGCATAGCCTGGTATCGCGCGTGACTGGAAATCACGTGGGTTCGTCCCGCGGGAGTTCAAATCTCCCTCTCGGCGCCATTTCAATGGTTGAGAATTATATGTTGCCTCTGGAATCATAAACTGATAACCATGCAGATGTCACCCTTTGAATTCATCACAATCTTCTGTTCCTTAATACTTGGTTTAGCCCTCACACATATATTCGGTGCAGTGTCTGATTTGTACGAGATTCGAAAACGCGTCAAGACGTTTTGGCTCAATTCTCTCTGGGTCGGCACTGTGATTATGTGGGCTATTTACCAATGGTGGGGCCTTTGGGAACTTTCCATTAATCTAATCGAATGGACTTATGTGCAATACTGGTTCCTTGTGACCAATCTGGCCTCGATTTATTTCTTCACAACTCTTGTGTTACCCAAAGCCACAGACGAGGGAATCATCGATTTAGAGGCCCACTATTATTCGGTTCACAAGGCCTTCTTCTCGATTGTTGCATTCTCGCTCTTCAGCTCAGCAGCAGTCAATTATTCACTATTCGGTGAACCCCTGATTGGCGCAATGACAATCATGCCATCCATTGTAGGGTGTGCTGCAATAGGTGCTGCATTTACTGATTCCAGAACATATCACAAGGTCATTGGAATCTTCATTTTTGCCATGTTTATTGCATTCCAATTCACTGACAACATTGTAATCACATACGATGTTTGACCTAAGCAAGATTATCTGAAAATGATATTCTAGCCTACGGCTAGAGGGATGGAGTCTTAATGCGATGTTGTCGCACGGGATGTCGATGAGCGAGGATGACGCTGAGGAAGAGCCGGCTAATGCAGGCCTCGTTTTCCATGAAGGAATGCGTCTCACTACAATGAAAACCGCTCAAAATCTGTCTGTCGAATACCCGAAACTCGAACCGCTTCACCACATCAAGGTTGAACTTTTATTCCATTACCACAAAATACGAACAACTTGGACTTTGAGTCACTGGATCACCCTTGGCATAGGGTGCCTTGCAGTACTACTTTCTGGATGGGATTTGGGAATTGGTGAACTTACCAGTGGCGGTAGTTATGAAAATATTGGAGTCGGGCCGAATTCACAAGATTCTGGCATCCGAAATGTTGCGACTGCATCCGTTGCTTTGGCGATGATTTCAATGGGTCTTTGGTTGATTTTCCTACTCAGGCTTTGGTCAATATTTCCCCTCATGCGTTCGCAAGCAATCAGTCTATTTGTTGCCCTAATGGCTGCGCAAATAAGTCAATATTGGGCGCATGGTTATGACCCAGAATTCCCATTTGGATTGGAGTCATTTGCTGTTGCTGTAGCGGGAGTTGGAATTATTTTAATCGCCTTTGTCGGTTTCATTCTTCAACGCGCAGTTATGGAAACTCGGGATGTGCATGTTGAAGAAAGGCACTGGCATCCAGATCCACGACAGATGGAATTAGCGACCCGGGACCACTCATTGTTTGCATGGGGAACTGCTTTGCTAGTCTATTGCATTCTAGTCATGTTTCACTCATGGTCTGGTGCACACTATGTCTCTATTCGACAACCAGGTGAAATAACTGGCTGGTGGATATTTAGTTTGATGTACATTTTATCAGGGTTTATTCTCGTTTGGCTAATCATCCATATTTTGTGGTACCCACAAATTATGCTAGGATCTGGAGATATTCGGATTGAATCAGATCGGGCTCGCCAAGTCAGTAAAACTAGTACATCCACATCTACTAATTCAGAACCAGTGTTACAAGGGAAATGCCCAAATTGTAGTGAGGCTAATTCGGTCCGGATTCTCTCAAATGGAGAAATTGAAACTGATTGCATGGTAGATGGATGCAATAGTCAAGGCGTACCTGGGGCCAAATGTTCGAACTGTGGTGAGAGGTTGTCATCACGTGTCATTTGTGGTGCATGCCAAACAAGTGCTCCGGCTAAAGATTACTTTTCTGATAATGAAGCGTGGTGAATTCATGGACGTTGCTGGTTTTCGCGAACACTTTCCAGTTCTTACAGAGGATAATTGTCCTGTCTATTTGGACAATGCATGCATGACACTTAGGCCGAAAACGGTCATCGATGCTGTCAGTGATTATTACACCAATAACCCGTCCTGTGCAGGTCGCTCCGTGCATCGGTGGGGAATGTCAATTTCGAGAATGGTTTCGCGAACACGGCGGAAGTTAGCCACCCATATTCATGCATCAAATCCCCAAGAAGTCATATTCACATCAAATGCGACACACTCAATTAATCAAATTGCAAGTGGATTGAAATGGAAAAAGGGCGACGTTGTCATCACCAGTGACCGTGAGCATAATTCAAACTTGATTCCTTGGTTACAAGCCAAAGAAAAATTTGGTGTGGAATTAAAAACAGTTCAAAGTCACCCCGATAATACATTTGATATCGAAGCTTTTGAAAATGCATGTGCTGATGCTGGAGATTCACTTCGCCTAGTCTCCATGGTCCATGTGGGCAACTTAGACGGGGTCGAAATTCCTATCTCTGATGTATCGAAAATCGCGCATGACCACGGCGCCCTAGTCCATGCAGATGGGGCACAATCGGCCCCCCACATACCAATTGATGTTTCAGCACTGGGCTGTGATTTGTTCTCATTTAGTCTCCACAAAATGCTAGGCCCCACAGGTGTAGGAGCATTGTGGGGGCGCGAGGATGTTTTGAATGATTTTGAACCAATACTCGCAGGTGGTGGGACTGTTGAAGATGCAGACTCAATATCTTACAAATTACGCACCATACCCGATCGGTTGGAAGGTGGGCTAGGGCACTATTCCGGGATTTGTGGTACGGAAGCCGCATTGGATTTATTGGCGCAGTATGACATGTCAGAATTTGCTGCTCAAGAAGTGAAATTAAATCAAATCATGAGTGATGGTATCCGTCACCTCCCTGAAGTGAGTATCATCGGTCCAGAGAATCCTGCACAGAGGGGTGGGATTTGCTCTATTTCACTACACAATCTTGATGTCCAAAATGTTGGCATCCTAATGGATGAAGTAAATTCAGTATTTGTTCGCGCAGGTTTACATTGTGTCAATCAATGGTTTAATTCTCAAAACCTTGAGCAGGGTAGTCTGAGGGCATCTGCATACGCATACAATACAGAAGAGGAAGCGAAATGCTTCGCAGATACTTTCTGTGACATCGTTGACAGCCTTACAGGGAGGAGTGAGTAATGGAAGATGTTGAGATCGCTTCCAATGATGAAGTAGCCTGGGCTGATTTAGAAATGCCAGCTGCCCCAGAATCAAGTGCAATTCGTCGATTCTACTCAGAATGGCCACTTGGGAAAATCATGCGCAGTGCTACATCTTTCGCACTTTTTTCCGTTTCAATTCTACTTACCGTCTGGGCTTTTGGCCTACTGACTGAAGGTATATTGGGAGGAGATGACGCCTATCAGGTACAGCGAAAAGAATTTCGCGACCTAACTGGCTTTGACAGTGTAACTACAGACGGAAGTGGAGTTGCAGTCTGCATCGTTGATACCGGTATTGATTTGTCACATCCAAATGTTCCAAATGATATTGTTGCAGGGTGGAAGGATTTCATCAATAGCAGAGATGCCCCCTATGACGATGGAGGGCATGGTACTTCCATGGCAGGGATATTGATTGCAGATGATCATATTCCAGGAATGGCCCAAGGTGTGGAACTGTATGTTGCCAAAGCAATTGCCAAAACAGGGACTGGTACGGATGAAGGCATCGCTAGCGCTGTTGACTGGTGCGTTGAACAAAATGTGGATGTTATTTCATTGAGCCTTGGTGGGTCGCAAGGTGTTGATTTCATAGTTGTTAATTTCGATAGTTTAGAAAATGCAGTCAATAATGCAATTGACCAAGGTATTTTCGTTGTTGCTGCTGCTGGAAACGATGGAGAAAATGATGATGGAGATGTGTCCAGCCCAGGTAGTGAAACTGATGTCATCTGCGTTGGCGGCATTGATTCAGATGGTGATATATGGAGTGGCTCATCCAAAGGTGACCAAGGAGTTAACTTCCCAGAGCGATGGTTGCCTCGTAACGACCCTAACAAAAAACCGGAATTAGTTGCACCTGGTGAAAATGTGCCTGTACTTTGTGGAGATGCTTGCCAAAACAGTGGTGGTTTCGACTCAGATTATGTACTCAGTGATGGCACCAGTGCTGCAACTGTGTGGGTCACCGCTGCAATTGCTCACCTTTTAGAAATACGACCAGATTTACAGCATGATGGAACTGCAGGTGGTAAAGACACTGTGTCTCAGGTAAAAACTTGGATCAAGGATACATCGACCCCCAGTCCCGAGCAAGGCGAGCATGATGACTACTATGGGTACGGGCATTTGCAAATAGACACTTTGCTACAAATTGCTGGTCAGGACTGAATGAAACCTACCAAAGTCCCATTGAATAATGGCACAAAACCAATCGAATGTGATTCATTCAATTCGTTGATAAGGGAAACCCATTCATTGAACTCAGAGACTCTGGATTGCTCGATTGTTTCAGGCCCAGATTCCGGAATTTCTCCGACATCTGCGACAGGAACTTCTGGCTCGGCTGTCAAAATCAGACCACCAGGTTCCAGATTTTCCATGGCGATTCGTATTGTTTTAGCCAAACCATCCCAACCAACATTGACGATTATCAAATTAAAGGGGGTATGCAACAGTGGGGATTCTGTTCTGGCTGATTCTTCAATAGTTGCATGGGCCGCGTGCCATGAGGAATTTGCTGCAGATAATTCTTCAAAATTACCAACAGTAACATGGGCCCATGACTCAGCATCATAGCGACGAACTAAACGTGTTAGGATTACACCGAATTTACCACCTTCCTCGACAAGGTGAAAATGCTCAGGAGGCTCAGTTCGATCCCAAAGATCGAGTAGCCATGAACTCAGATGACCAATTCCAGAACCAATTTCACATACTCGTTGGGGGCTAGTACGTGAAACAATGTCTCTAATTCGACGATTCAAACTCACTGGCATTGATGGAAGTTCCATGTGCAACAATTGGGCACCGATTGAAGAGGCTATTTCCGGCTCATCACGCGGCTGGTCTGGGTTCTTTGCCAATAAAGCCCCAAGAAGGTCATCAATGGTATGCAGTTCCACATTAGGACCGGGGTCATGAGTGGGCTATGAACGCCTCGGACATGGGATGGCGTGAAATACCCCCGTTTGGCCGGTCAAATCGGGGGCAGTCATGGCCGACGACGAAATTGCAGATGATATTGAGGAAATCGAGAATGTGACTCGATGCCCTGGATGTAACACTCGTCAGGCCCATGATATCCTGAAAGAGAAAGAGTTGAAAGATGGCACTGGTGTAGATTACCTCCTTCGATGCAGCGGTTGTGGGAATGTACACACCATGGTTTTTCGGTCACCCAAAGCCATCATAGTGAAGTTCACATTATCTGATGGCCCTTCATCAAAACACTACCAAATGGAAATTGATGAGGATGAAGTATTCACAATAGGTGATGAATTTGATGCTGAGAATATGCTTTGGAGAATTACTCGTCTTGAAATCGATGGTGATGATCGACCTACTGAGACAGAAGCAAAAGAAGTGAAAATGGTATGGGCTATGCGAATTGATTTAGCAAGGATAAAACGAACTTTTTCCGATGGTGGAAAGTCTTTTGCCGATGTGATCGAAGTGGACCCTGACCGGGTATTCACTTGTGGAACTGTTGTCAAACATCGGGGAACCGTATGGAAAATTAGGGCCCTTCACTCAGGCGTAGGCCGAATATTGAATGGGAAAATGACTGCACGGGATATTCGTAGAATATTCCTACACCGCCCACCCACCCCTGAAGAAATCGAGGATAAGAAAATTCGTGATCGTGGGAATTGGAAAGGACAAGAATTTCCTGGTCGTGAAGAGCACCAACGCAAATGGCGTGATGAGTAATCAAGTGGGGAATTCAAATGGAAAATCAACACGACCCCAGTACTTGCCGCCAAATTTTACGCGATTCGAAGTCAGGTACAGCTCTAGTTCAATTGTTTGATAGAGCCATGAAAATTGGATCAGGTCCTTACAGGGCAGAAGCACTCTGTGGTATTGCTGGTCGAGAGGATATTGATCAAGAAACCAGATTCGAATTAGTTGAAGATATTGCATTGGGATTACTAGAAGAAGATAGAGGTTGGAGATTAGCAGAGTGCATAGGTATTATCGCGAAATCTTCAGCGAAATGGCCAAATGGTCAGCCGAAATTATCTCTACTCGATAGTTTGATTTCTCTGACCGGTGGTTTACCTGAAGGAGATGCACGCGTTGATGCTCTGAAATCAATTTCAACTAGAGTGCCGTCCTCTAGATTACCAGAACTACTCATGCTGGCAATTGAAAATCGTGGTAAGGAGGCAATTGCAGCAAAACCAGTCATACGAGCAATTATTGGAACAGGTGATAGTGCGATGATTTCAAAGGTTGCCGAAACTATGATAGAAGCTGAATCTGATCTTGCTGTTCGACTTCTTTTAATTCTCCACAATGGACTTGAAAAGGAAAAAATTACAATTGAGCCAAGGCCTCTTTTAATGTCAATTCCTTTCTTAATAGAGGCCGATTTTGAAACTGTTCGAGCATTGTGTAACAATACGAATACCGCTGATGATGTCAAGTTGCTCGCTGATGTGCTTGCTGGAGAGAGTGAAGATGCTGTGCGCTATACAACTACTTTGGCAGGGAGAGCAGATCGGGTTGGAGATCCCATATTGGCGAGAGAATTACTTGAAAATGCAGTGAAGGGGCTTGAAAACCTAGATGGTTCGGTTGCTTCAAAAGTGACCAAAAATATCGCCAAAGGGTTCGAGTTTTTGGGCGATATTGAAAGGGCTGAGGAATTAAGGCCCAAACGCATGCAACATACAACCTCCACTTCCAAAGATACTGTAGTATCGAGGGACATCGGCCACACGATTGCTTTGGTCGACACATACGAGGGGGCTATTGGAATGGCACACATGCGAGCTTTGGCCAGAGCCGCTGGTGTCGCATTTGGATTCGGACTCAAAATAGCATTAGTTGGGTGGCCCACTCTAGACTTGAAAGATCTATGTGAGAAAGCTGAGAAAGAAACTCGAACTGCAGGAGGCAACCACCTCCAATCACTGCTTGAAAATGGGCGACTATCTCTTCATTCGGTGGAGGATATTCTTGCTGGTTCATCTGGTCACCCGATAGCAACAACTCATCAACCAGCAGGTGGATCTGTGGACCTGCAAGCATTCAGTGCATCAGGGAGATTGTGCATGCTAATGGGCCTTGGACGACAAGGCTTACCGAAACGTATCATGAATGGTTGCAACGACCACTTCGAACTGACTGGGATTGGTGCGTCATTGGAAACTGCGGTTGCAATGGGTGCAATAGCACAAAGGCTCTCTCAATTGGATTAACGACGATTGGTCCACGGCATGAATAGTGATTTTACGACGTGCATTGCCACATCTGGATTTTCATCCAACCGGCGCATACTGTATTCATACCATCGTTCTCCATAAGGGACATACACCCGGGTGCGATGACCTTCTTTAGCCAACTTTCTTCGTATATTTCCTCGGACTCCAAGCAACATCTGAAATTCGTATCCAGGGCCTTTACCGATTCTATCAGGTGGTGAGTTCTTGCGTGGATCTGGTAAATATGGACCCATTGCATTACGATTTAGGGCAGTTAAAGCATGGTTAATCACAGGTAAATCATGGGATGCAATTGCCGCATAACCACCATTTTCAATAATCAAATCAATATGAGAATTCAAGGCATTTACAATCCCCATATACTCGGTTTCCGCTATATCCTCGGACTCAAGGTAAACTCCCTTGCATATACGGAAATCTGCGAAACCTGATATCTTCTCACAGACATCTTTGATGTCATCAGATGTTCGAAACAATCGAGATTGAAGAACAGTTCCCACGTTCGTCAATCCCTTCTCATGCATTCTAATTACAATGTCAATAGTTGGAGTTGTTACTCGGAAATCTTCCATGTCAAGGCGGACAAAAATGTCGTTTTTCGCCGCATTCCTGAGGAGCCTCTCGATATTTTCGTAGGCTTTGGCGGTATCAATTAGTAAACCAAATGCTGTTGGTTTTATACTCAAATTAGCATCCAAATTATGTTCAACAATTGCTGCTAACACACGGTCATATTCATCAATGAAAAATTGGGCTTCTTCCAAATTAGATATTTCTTCACCCAGTACATCAACAGTGAAACATGCACCTTCTGAAGATAGTTTTTTCATCACCTTAACAGCACTTTGAAGATCTTTTCCTGCAACATAACGACGGGCGACCCCCCCAACTAGAAATCGGGGCATTCGCTTGGTAATCCCAACGATAAAGCGTCCAAACAAACCCATCCAACTCCCCCAGTGTATGCCAATTCACTGGGCGCTCTTTGACAATTGCTCAAGCAGCCTCAGTATTGTTATGGCCAAAAATACTCCACTGATTGCAATTGTCTAGAACAAGTAAACCATGCTCAGAATGGTCCATGATATGAATTCCAATATTTGGACGTGGATGTGCCTGCAGAGATGTGCTTGTCCAGATTAAATCTTCTCTCCAACCTGTTATTACCCATTCTGAATCAATTTTTTTGGCATCTTTGATTGGGCCATTGGTACATTCTATTTCTAAATCATTGGTTTCTGAATTCCACTTCGCGATTCTTTGGTGACTTAAACCAATAATCCATTCATCGGAATCGTTCCAAACGGATTCCAATTTCGCACCGAAATTGATTACCCCTTTTCGAATTATCTCACCGTCATCTGCATTGATTTCCGCCCAACCGCCGCCAAGTGAAAACGCCCAGATCGACCCATTCGATGAAATTAAATCGGCAATAACATCGCCATCAGGTATCCTTTCAACTCCACTCCAAGTGATATGCTTTCGTCGCCAAATTTCTATTGAATTAATGTCGACTCTGTAGAAACCACGATTGTATGTGCAAAAAACCAAACTGCCATTGTGTTCACACATTGCCAACGGTTCTGCAGAAAGAACATGCGACCAGATAGCGCCCTCCACCTGATGTGAATCAAGTCTATTGTTGTCTGATGCTTCACGTAATGAAATTAGGTCTGGGCCATTGGCCAATGGTTCTCTAATGTCAAGTACCGCCATTCTTGCAATACCAATCTCACGTTCGATCCAAGTGGCAGCAAGGAAATTTTCACCGAGCAATGCTACCTTAGATATCTCGCCCGAAAAAGGGTGCTTGGGGGCATCGATTTCAATCAATCGATTAGGATGTAAAAATGCAATCCCTCCATCAGTTCCGATGATTACAACACGATCAACAGTTGTTAAAACATGTCGAGGAGGAATTGACGTTATTGGCAGTTCCATTGTAGCCCCAATACATCGGCAGGTATTGACCCACATGAAGGGATGGGCCGCCAAGACTGAAATCAATGCGGGACTTCGGAGCACCAATGGCCACGTTACTAATCGTCTCAGAACCGGATATTGCATCTCGGATTCAAGGTGAGGCGCTACTCAATCGAGGTGGTTGGAACACAATAGCAGACATCGAAGGAGGCGGGGTTTGGGTACATGAGAATGCAGATGTATATTTGTGGTGGTTCCCTAACAAAGTGTTGCATGAAGATAACCTTGATTTGCGCTTTTCTGAGTCAACAAGTGTACCACTCCATGAAGTTATATTTTTGACTCGACATTATGCTGCTTCGGGCCGGCCATCCCTCACACTTCACGTCATTGGTGTACCTGGGGAATTACCGCATGGAGAACATGCAGAGTTCGGGGGTTTGAAGGGTTCCGTAGTATTGCCCAACCCACGATTTGCTGCATGGTATCGCCTAATGTGTAATTCTGCAATTAAATATGCCCTCGTTCCTGAGTTTGAGCTTACTATTGAAACAACACATCATGGCCCTGTTCTTTCAACTCCAACAATGTTTGTTGAAATAGGTTCATCTGAGAGTCACTGGGGTAGAAAAGATGCTGCTGAAGCATGGGCTGATGTCATCACTATTGGCCTACAACTGGATGGGATTGAGCGCGAGGACTCTGTCACTGGGAATTGGTGGGGGATTTCTGATGATGAAAAGAGCCAACAAAAGGTGATGATTGGTGTTGGTGGGGGCCACTATGCGCCACGCCATACTGATGTTTTACGGAAAACAGACTGCTGGGCTGGACACCAACTGGCAAATTATGCCCTAAATATGGAAAAACCTGATTCTCCAGATTGGGACCCCAAAATAGGTGAGTTACCACTTGGTGCTTGGAATCATGCTATCCGAATTGCCGTATCTAGTACATCCCAAGTATACGATGGTGCAAATATCATGGTGCACCTAGATCGAAAATCGTTCAAAGGTTGGCAGCGGCAAGCAATTAGGCGCTTACTCGAAGAACTCAACATAGACATTAGTCGAACCAAGGGGTTCGAAATTCAAGGCCGATAGTTAAGCCGATTCACTGTGACCGCAACGACCACAGGTCTTGCGGTCAGAGTGGACACCAAGGAATACACCTGGGCCACATTTCGGGCAGAATTCCTGCTTTCGAACAAGTTTCCCATCTTCAATAGAATACTTCGACCACTTTGCGGAAGAATTCGGACTGTCACCCATCATTCTTCACCTCCAGCAATTTCTGCTTCTTCTGCAGCATCGGCAGTTGGTGTATCTTCTTCAGGAGAAGGATCTGCTGTTGCAGCATTTGCTTCGACAGATACGGAATGGCGTTCAAGAATATATTTTGGCTCCTTTTCTAAGTCTTCGCGATTGTCATAAACAAAAGCATTACCACTAGTTAAAGGCTGTCCGTATCGAGTGCTAACTGATTTTACGACAATCCTATCTTTGGTCGCACCAGGTTCGATTTTCGCTACAGCCTCTATGATTTGTGCTCGAGTAGGTGTTGCATTTCCCACGTGTCTCCAAGTCCAAGACAATTCAACACGATTGAGAATTGGGTTTTCTTTGCGGTCAGTAATCTCCATTTTTAGTCCTCCTTAGCGAATATTCACCTTCAATGCGTAATTTCCAGGAACTGTAATCCCCAAACGTTGTGCAACTTCGCTACGCTTTGGGTTTAGAATAATTGTGAACCCCTGCCAGTCGATAGAAACTGGAGCGGTTGGGCATCGAGTACATTGAACTGGATCTTCGGCTCCATCGAGAATCATACGGCATTCTCCACATGCAAATGGTTTCTTTACCATCTTAATCGCGCTCCTCATCCAACCAATCGTGTGCTCCAAGTGACGGTTGCTTGCAAGTAAGCCCTATTTTGCTGGAACGGGGATCGTGTGGGTTCAACGAAAGTGAGACGATTCGGGCACGTACTGGAGTTCCTTCGCCCAAACGCTTGCCTGATTGTTTACCCTCTATTTGGCGTTGGCCAATGTTAATGTCAATTTGCTCATCCAAAATTTGACTCTTGTGAAGAAGAGCCTCCATTGGACCAATTCGAACGAATGCTCCGAATTCATGAATTTCGCTAACTGCACCGTCAACAATTTCGTTACTTTCCATGTTGAATAGTAGCGCTTTGAAACTCACTTTCTGGTAAATTGCACCATCTCCATGAATAATTCGGCCGCGGCCTTGGAGCTCATGATCGAAGGTCAAAAGAATGTAATTTCCATCATCATCAAATCGACCCTCGAAGGCGTCATGCGCTAAACGGTCGACGTGTTCTGAAAGAGATTTTCCTTTTTTGATATATTCCGCTGGAATACGGATTGTGTCGTTTATTTGCTTGAGACTATACATCGCCTGCTTCCCCCTTAGATTCTCTCCAAAGAATGCGGCATCCAAGACGGAAGGCCCGCAAGCCCCCCGTCCCTCATCGGCTGCCGCCTCCAGAGGAGAGGTCGTCCAAGACGACTTGGCGACCGAAGACCCCTCTATGAACGCTTCGCCCAAGAGGAGATTCGGAAAGTATCGTTCTGGGTCACTATGTGACCCATAAAGGTCCCTATCACACGAATGTTCAAGAGGTGTTCAGGAAGCAATGATACTGATGGCGAGCGGAGCCCTTCTAGCGAAGCGATTACCATTGGCCATCCTGAGTATAATCATTCTTTTATTTGGACAATCAATTTCACCCTTAATATTGAACGATTTAGGGGGCGATTCGGAGACTCAGTCTCGTGAAGAAACAGTCTGGATTGATGGTGGTCAAGCATGGCCACAATTCGGCCAAAACCCAAACCGTCATTCGATAACCCCCCCAAATGCACCTTCTGATCAAGTGTCAACTGGCGAATATGTCAGCATCACCGACCCTGTTCTAAATTGGAATCACTACCCAGAC
>JASLKH010000100.1 GCA_030747675.1 Candidatus Thalassarchaeaceae archaeon
CTGCGCCGATTACTGTAACCGAACCATCTTCACCATGTAGTGTTTCTACTCGACCCGCTCGTTCATAGAACTCAGCAAGGCGACTGGAAAGATATGCTGGATATCCTTCTTCACCAGGCATTTCTTCCAAACGACTGGAAATTTCACGCATTGCTTCAGCCCATCGACTAGTCGAATCAGCCATCAATGCCACGTCGTAACCCATGTCACGGAAATATTCTGCAATCGTAATTCCAGTATACACAGATGCTTCACGTGCAGCAACTGGCATATTTGATGTATTTGCAATCATCACTGTCCGATTCATCAAAGGTTTACCTGTATTTGGATCTATTAAATGAGGGAATTCATCAAGAACTTCCGTCATTTCATTTCCACGCTCTCCACAGCCAATATAAACAACAATTTGGGCATCAGAATACTTAGCTAAAGATTGCTGTGTGACTGTTTTTCCTGAACCAAACGGTCCTGGAATTCCTGCTGCACCACCTTTAGCCAGTGGGAAAAGGAAATCCAAAATGCGCATCCCGGTAACAAGTGGTGTATCTGGCGCATACTTCTGCAGGAATGGACGCGGAGTTCGAACTGGCCATTTTTGCATCATTTGAATTTCGGTGCCATCATCTAGAGTACAAACCGTCTGAGTGACATTAAACGAACCGCTCTCTACACTAGCAACTTTACCACTTTGACCTGGAGGAACCATGACTTTGTGAACAATAGTTTCAGTTTCCTGAACTGTTCCAATCACTGTTCCAGATGCCACTTCATCTCCAACGGAAACTGTGGCATCAAAGTCCCAAATTTTCTCTAAATCTAACCCATCAGCATCTACACCACGTTCGATGAAGGTGCCCATGACATCAGCAAGAACTGGTAATGGTCGCTGAATACCATCATAAATTTGTGTCAATAAACCGGGGCCTAATTGAACAGACAATGTCTGACCAGTTCGTACTACCGGTTCGCCTGGTCTAATGCCAGACGTGTCTTCATATACTTGGATAATTGATTTTTCACCGTGTAATTCGATTACTTCACCCATCAGTCCTTCATTTCCTACACGCACAACTTCATACATCCGAGAACGGATGCCTGTGGCTGTTACCACAGGTCCCGAAATGCGGTAAATCACTCCTTTTTCATCACTCATTTTTGTCACTTCCATTTTTTTTAGGAATCACTTCCAAAGGTCTACGCCAAGCGCAGACTTGATGGACTCGCGGAGAGTATTATCCTCCTCGGTCCCAATGCCCAACACAGTGGGCGTAATGCTATCCGCTATCTGCGAACGCAGCCTATCGGATAAGCGAGTTAGATCTGAACTATCAATTACGACAATTCCAACCTCATTTTGATTAAGCAAGTCACGAATTGTAGTCGTGAGCTCTTCATCATTTCCAGGGTGATATAACAAACTCACACCTGCAAGTTGGAACCCGAGGGTGAAGGAAGGTGTACCAACAACAGCAATCTCCATTTTTTCACCTCAGATATCCATGTGCGCTTCAATGACCTCATTTGAAAGGCCAGCCGCTTTACCACGCACGAGCAAACGGATATTTTGTACTTCAAGCACTTTGCTTTCAATATAGTAAATAATCGGGAAGGCTGAAATTGGATTGAGATGAGCAAATCTGCGTAGAATCGCATAGTGACGGCGTTGTAGCAATGTCACAATAGGATCCATTGTTCCTTTCTCGGCACTAACTGCTAGGGCCTCCTCAAATCCAGTATCGTCAAATGTCGGTGCACGGCGGAAGGCCTCTAGAAGAGATGCTTCCGAATCTGCATGTGAAGCCTGCCTCAAAGCAGTTTCACCAATCTTGCCCCCGGTAATCATTAGCGTCGCACGATCATCGCCATGAATGTCTTGGCGAAGAGCGCGGAATTGGTTGATGATATTTCGATTATCAATCTCTGAACGAAGATAACGGATGATTAATGGATGGCCATCAGGGCCACTCATGGCTTGAAGCGCTATACTGTAATACGAACGATCAAGAGCATCTTCCATTTCCTGCAATGTAGCATCTGAATCAAGTTTGGATAGAGTATTTCCCCAAGGTGTTCCAGACATTGAGGTGACTGCTTCTGCCAATGTGTCGGCATTTCGCACAATCTCAATCCAACGACTATTGCTGGAATTTTCTTCAGGAAGAACCTGGCTAGTTACAACTTCAACATCTGCACCACTATGCACGGCACGTAATACTGTCTTTGCATTATGGTATGAAAATCGGTCGACATAGACTGAAACCATACCTTTCAACCGTCCTTGACAGAACCCCAAAACTGTCGACAAATCATTGTCGAGATTGTGGCTTAATGCGGCTTCAATCAAATCGGCCCCAGATAGTCTGGAGGCATACTCCTCGATTTCATTGCGATATCCATGCTCACCGATACTGGCCCCAATCGTATCTGGGCCCAGTTGTAGTAGTTGGCGCATACGGGTAGCGTCAATCAAAGATGCCTTACGTGCCTTAGCACGTGCAGAGGCATTGGCCATATTAGAACGACCATTCATGATTTTAGCCACCATACTCACTTCCTTTTCATTATTAATTCAATCAAATAGTTTTGAACTTACATCTCCAAGACTACTTTTCCAAGCAGTCTCCAGACGTGCATCAAATCTGAAGTCGAGGACAACCGATCCATCGTTTGACTCAAGCATAAACCCACCAAGGCCATCAACATCATTTCCAATGTCAAAGCCCTTTGCCACCTTCTCAATTGCCTTTCGATCAATTGAGACAGGGAGTAGTTTCATGTCTTTGCTTCCAGCCTTCTTGGCTTCTGCAACGAGTGCCTTGAGAAGGTCTGCGCGCCCCTTTAGTTTCGCTGAGCCGACTTCTGCGACTACGGCTTCCCAAGTTGCGTCGAGTTCTGCAGCTTTTGCAATTAACTCACGTTTCTGGTTGTTTTGCCTTGCAGATGCTACAAGCTCATTGGATAACTGAGCAGATTCACGCTCAGCACGCGCCAACAATTGGTCTCGGATTTCAGCGACTTCAGAGTCGGCTTCTTTCTTCAGACCTTTTGCTTGTTTCTTGGCGGCATCTGCAATCGCCTTGGCTTCAGATTTGGATCGTGTTTCGATCTCTTCCGATAACGCTTTCAGCGACATCATTTCACCTCATTCAATAGTAATCGTATATCGATTGGCCATCCTGCTCAGAGCAGGAACAGGGCCAAGAATCCGAATAGTACGATGGTTTCAGGCAGTGCAGTAAAGATTAGGCCAGTTACGAACTTGCTGTTGTCTTCGGCAATCATACCAACGGCAGCAGCGCCGATTTGTCCCTGGCTCAGACCTGTGCCGACGCCGGCTAGGCCCAATGCTAGACCTGCGCCGAGTTTGGCGAAAGCCTCTGTGTTGTCTTCACTTGTTGCAGCTTCATCACCCTGTGCACTAGCAACACCAGCAACTAATGCCAGTACGCTAAGCACCATGAGGGTGCGGAAACCAATCTTCATGGTCTTGTTGTTGTTGTTCATTTTTTATTCCTCCATTTTTTTCCTAGCTATATTGCTGGAATATGATATCCCGGTCACTCCACCTCCACATGGTGTGCCTTGAAGCCGAACGGGTCGAATGCCTCGCCGCTCGCGTCGTAAAATTGCCGCATCCATTCTACAAAGTGTAGACGTGCGGCGTGAATATTAGGGCTAAATACTCCAAGTCCCCAAGCGAATATCTGCACTGCAAACCACCCAAGAATCATTACTGGAACTAAAAAGAGGCCTTCGCCCGACTGAATGCTATCCATCGCTGGATCAAATAGCATATTGTTTCCTGTTTCTGCAATTTTTACTCCAACCACTCCGACTGCGAATAATCGCACATAGGAAATGACTGTTGGCATCATCCCAACTGCCTCAATTGGCCCTAAACCTACATTTATCGGGAATGGGACTCCATGGTATCGATAAAGCATCCAAATAATCATACCAATACCAATTGCAACTAATACTCCTCCTATCATCAACATTTGGTCAAGTAAATCGAGATAGGCTTGATCTGGGTTTACCCATTTCTCTTCATACGCGGGCGCGGACAAAAATGCATATGCTGCAAGGAAGCCACCTGAAAGTAGGATGAGCCAACTTCCCTTCTCGAAGATGGCACAAACAAGACCCGAATCGCCATGACCATTTCCATATAGATAGACATCTCTGAATCCAACAATAAGACCCAATGCAACGTGTGCGACACCAATGTATATTGTAAGTAAAATGAGGTCCTCAAGATTTCCTCCGTCTTCGGCCATTAATACTCTATGGAATGGGAAAGCCAATTCCATGCCGAATGGTAAACTTGCATGCCAAAGGTGGCCATGTGCATCTACCCCCGGGTAGAGTACTGCTAATGCTTCAGCAGGGTTACTACCATGGTGAGGGTATATTTCAAAACCAGCAAATTCAGCATATAAGTATCCAAAGACGAAAGTTCCCAATCCAATATAAAGCAGGAATTTACCTCCAAGATTCATCATTTCATTAGTCCCAGCCTTTCGTAAAACCATCCAACCAAGGCCCATAGTCACTAAACCATACGCCATATCACCCAACATCATTCCGAAGAAAATTGGGTATGTGAAGAACATGAATAATGTCGGGTCGATTCTACCATAAGCAGGACGGCCCACTGCATCAGTCAGTAATTCCATCGGACGGCTTGCGGTACGATTAGTGAAGGCAATTGGTGGCATTTCTTGATGATGGTGATCATCACTATGTCCATGCCCACCTCCTCCTGGTTGAATCTTGAACGGTTCCACATCAACAACGATGCAGGTTTTAACTAGTGCAGATTTCACTTCTTCCGCACGGATCATTTCAACCCAACCATCGATAAGGAATGTATGCTCTGTAACAGCGAGGCGGACAGGGGCTGTCGCCATGGCATGATCTCTCTCAAGAAGTTCTAACCCACCATGGAATTTTTCACCGTTTTCTTTATTCCAAGATTCCAATTTCCCTGAAAGAGTTGACTTTTCATCGATCAAAGATAATCTCTCAGAATCAATTTCTACGAGGCGAGATTTTGGTTCTCCTTTGCCTTCAGGAATTTGTATTGCAGAAAATCCAGCAGATTCCAAATCTGATTGAACGTCTTTCGCAATTTCTTTCTTGACAAAGACTCCAACTATGGTTTCTTTCCCAGTATTACCGGAAAGAATGATACCATCACTTGCTGCTTTCTTAGCCGCCGTAAGATCGTTTACTGTACCAACAAATGTTGCTAATGATTCATAACCATCAAGTAACTCAGTTTCGACACCTAGCGGTGCAATCATTCGAAGTTGATTTTCCTCATCACCAAGTGAAGAAAGCATATTTTCAATTTCATCCATCCTTTCCGTATTTGCTATTAAAGATTCAACTGCTGTCGGTAAATCCTTGTCTAAGGCCTGACGGATTTCAGAAGCAATTGATGCATTCTTTGAATTCGAAGGTATATTAGATGAAACTGCCCTCATTTTGTTGAGTTCGCGACTCAGAATTTCAGTGGATCCATCAGGAGTTCCGAGGTTCAACCCTTGTTCCGAACCATCATAATCAACTATGTGTAACGCACGGAGTTGAGATAAGATGTTGATTGTCGCATCCAGATCCTCCAACATACCTGCAGCGACCAAACGCCCCATTTGTTGGGTATGAATCATAGACATCGAATCAACTCTCTAAAATAAAATTTCAAGCGCGGAATTTTCCAAGTACAATATCAACCGCCTTGGAGCGGTTTTCTTCACCATTACTGTGGATTTTATCGATTGCCTTGTTACCAGATTTGGATACTTTGTCAGCCTCCTTCTGTGCCTTTGCTCGGGCATCGTCAATTTTTTGTTGTGCATCTGCTTGTGCCTTTGCACGTCCTTCAGTTACAGTTTCTGCTGCGTTAACGCGAGCTTCTGTCAAAATATTGCTAGCATCAGACTCTGCCTTAGAAGCAGATGCGCGGGCATCGGCTTCGGCATCTCTGATAGTGCGTAAAACATCTGCACGACTCATGAAATCCACCTATGGTGGCATTGCCGAACTTTGAGGGGTTTATGATGATACCCTGTCGACAATGAGAAGTGCCGTTTTAGATGTGACAAGAAATTCAAAAGAGGATTGAACCAAATAGGCGGTGCTAGCCGCACTCCTCAATGGATAACGAAAGGATGGGACAAGAAGATTGGGCTGAACTTCAGCGCAATCTAGAAGCCACTATTCCAGTTTACGATAGAATCAACCGATTTGCGACTATGGGCCAAGACAAAAGGTGGCGTAAAATGGTTCGCAGTCGCCTTCCCAAGGAAGGATCTATCCTCGAAGTAGGGTGTGGACCAGGAACATTTGCAGAGATGATTCCAGAGCGTGAATTGACTTGTCTAGACCCTATTCCTGAAATGCTTTCTGTAGCAGAAAAGAGGGTTAATTCCAATCGAGACCCCCCTGCAAAATTTGTTGAAGCAACTGCTGAAAATATGCCCTTTGAGGATGGAAGTTTTGAAGGAGTTTGTTCACTCTTTTCATTTCGCGACTGGTTCGACAAAAGAGCCGGGCTTGCTGAAGTGAAACGCGTTTTGAAACCAGGTGGGAAACTGATTATTGTTGATCCTGCCAAAATGAATCGAGTGCACGGATGGTTTGGCTACCTTTGGATGAGAATCTGGGTGGGAGGATATGCTCGATTTATTTGCAAGATGAAGGACCACCCCTGGAAATGGTTGACCAAGACTTACGTACATTTTGGGACAACTAAAACCTACGTCAAGATGCTCAAAGATGTTGGATTTAAGGATGTGAAATCAAAGGTCGTCTTCCCAGGTATGGCGACAATTTGGACTGCACACAAGCCGGAATGATATCAAATATCAACTCAATCGCACAAACGAACCATCTGCGAGTTGAACCCATTCATATCCAGTCGGGTCGGTGTAAATCGTTCCTCTTTCATCAGTCGAATATTCACCACCACCAACCAGTTCAAGGTAACTATTGACTCGACTGGGGACCTCTGGTTCAGTACTTACTGGTGTTGCTAGTTGTTGCATCACTGGGGGTGCCGTCGGCGTTTGTGAAAAGATTGGGGCGGCCATTGGTACTGCTCCGACTGGAGGGGATGTTGGCATCATCCCCTGCATTGATGTATCCCATTGTTCCATCGATGGCATCTGATGATTTAAGATGATTTCACCACCCCGTTTTCGGCGTATGACCATCATGGAGGCGATGCAAAGTAGTATGAGGAGAACTACAACTGAACCAATCACAATCAGCATTGTTTGTGGGGTGTCAGAATCTGATTTTTGACTGGATTCTTCTTCAGCCCCCTCTTTGTCATCGTCATCATCCAGATTGTCTACTTGTGAATCTTGATCCGAGTCATCATCATCATCATCATCATCATCGAAACAACAAACAGGGGGAGACGGGGTAGGATCGGTTGCATCATAGACATAAATTGCCTCCGCAGAATCGATGTTTCCAATGACATCAATGCCAGCTATACCGAAGTATAGTTGGCCATTACATTCCCCTCCACAAATGGCCTGTTCTGTAACATCTGCGGACCTTGAATCATCTGCTAAACCTGTTGGCCAACCATAGGTTTGAACACAGCCAGTCCCACTGTTAACAAGGCCGTTCCAATCAGATTCTTGGAACTGGTATCCTGCCCAACAAATCATCCATCCTGAGACATCAGCAGTATCACTTGCTGACCATGTGAATCCTAGCGCATCTGTTCCGTCGATTGAACTGTCTAAATCCTTCGCTGTTACTTCGAAAGCGGAGACTATTGGTGATGGAGATACGCTACCATCCGCAGTAACCACCACACTAGCAGATTGCCCAACCGCAGAAGAATCTGGCCTTCCCAATTGAACTAAAATATTGTAAGTTTCACCATCCGTAAGTGTTAGCGAATATGTCTCACTCCAAGGCACGGAAAGTGAATGAATAATACTCTGTCCCTGAAGAGGGTCACAATTGGAGCCCGTACAGTAATAGATGGATGCATAATCTCCGTCTTGCAATAAAGAAATAGGGTAATTACTCCATTGCAGCTCCACAATTGCACCTGGTAGTTGGGTCGCAGTCAAATCGGATACATCTGCCACTGGATCTATTTCGAGGTCATCTACAACCAACGTCACTTCATGACTGCTGGTCCCGGACCACGATGATACAAGGTCAAAGGTTAGAGAATGCTCCCCCACACCCAAATCATTGGAATTGACCGAAATTGTCGCAGATGATGATGCTGAAACTGATGGCCATGATCCAATGGTATTGGTCGATTCCGTGATGTTAGAAAGGATGTAGGGCGAGGACGTTGTAAATTCTAGCACTGGAGTAGAAAGGTCCCACATATCGTACACACGATTTGAATTAGACATTGAATCCAGATTGTGTGCTTGACTTGAAGCTACTTCAATGGTAATCATTTCTCCAATTACAACCGGTTCTGGATTATTCAATGCAAGTGTTGGGTGGTTTGGTTCAATCACGATGAAACCATATCCCCCGGCATTAGATACCGAAAATAGCCTCACATTCGATGGAATATTGATGATGTCTGTCGTTCGGTTTACATCTTCAGTTTTGACGACTTGCCCTAGGTGATTATAGAACTTGATTGAGCCACCTTCATCCCCGTAAATATCGATTAATTGTCCAGGAGCTGCTGAGACTAAATTCCAGAAATCTGAACCGTCATCGACCTGATTAATCCCAAACATTGGTGTATCCATCAATATTTCAACTACAGCATCATTTCGCTTGTATAAAAGAGAATATTCCATCAATTGAGAATCTGAAGAAATCACGATTGTTGCATACGTATGAGCCTGTTCACAATTAATCTCAATGATTGATTCCTTCTCAAGTTCAATGATGTTGAAAGGTCCAACGCCACAACTCACTTCAGCAACAGCCCCGATTGGTATCGAATCTGATTCAAATTCTACAACCATTCCTTCATCCCAAGCGACATCAACTGTGAAAGTATCCGATAAATCTGCGATGCTAGACACCCAAAATGATTCTTCAAAATCTTCTGTAAGTTGGTATGCACCTGTTGCTAAATCACTATCGTCTTCAGCAGGAAGGCTCCAAAGTTCAACATCATATCCAAATGTACCCAATAAAGGATGATTATAGGCGTCAGAATTGGATACTACAAGCCCGACTTGTTTCGTGCCAGAAACCTGTATTAATTGAGTATGTGAATAACTTGATTCAAGAACAAAAGAGTCAATTTCGAAAACAATTTCAATGATATCATCAATACCATTACCATCATCATCGTCATCGTCTGCATCATTAATGCCATCACCATCTCGATCATAAGGCGTCGCATCTGATTCATCCGGGATACCATCGTTATCATCATCGGTATCAATATCGTTGGCTATTCCATCCCCATCATTGTCGTTATCACCATTTAGAGACTGATTTAACAACATAGAATACCACCCAACGTCAAAGAGGACGTAATCCAAAGAATGGCTACTTGAGGTGTCCGAAGAAGTAAATGTCAAACCGTAGATTTCGCCGTTTTGCAAAGTGCCTAAATTAAACGGTGTTGAAGAGTAATCATCATGATCATCAGTAGACAACGTCCAATTTTGAGGGGATATGGCATCGTGAACGGCGGGACCATCTAAAACCAAGGTTGGATAATAGCTGTCGCTCAATGTCTCCAACGACATTTGATACCAAGGACTAGGTAAGGTTTCCTGCGTGCCTGTGTAATCCAATTCTATGCGAATTTGATGAATTCCCGTACTATCTGCCGTGTAATCAATGACCCAATCATCAGAAGTTGTTGCAGTACCGAGTGTTGAAACTCCATCTGGGTCGAATATTTTGAAACTGTAAATATCATAATTTGCTCTTGAAGGTTGACCATTTAAGTTGTAGATATTAGATTCAATTAGGATATTTTGGCCCTCAAATAGCCGTACATTGTACCATTGCTCCCCACCCTGAGAATGGGCCGAAGGATGCATCATATCAATGCCTACGGGAAGCCAATTTGCTCGATCGGATGCATGGATTCCACCGCCTGGAGTTGAGCCGATTGGATTCCGGTTCGTGGACCAATCAACCAATTGTAAAAGCGTAGTTTCCAAATCATATTTGTACTCAAATTGAACGGGATCTAAAGTGATGAAGGCAGTATGTGTAGTCGTATCTTCAACACCATCATTATCGGCATCTGCAAGCGCGTGATGAGCAACACCATAATTGGATGTTCCATCGGATAGAATTTCTAGCGTTGTCAATCGCTCTGAAACTCCTACATCACAGCAAATGAAGAATTGATCAATCCATACTGTGTCTGCTCCAGAAGTACCTGAACCGTCCTTCACATACCACCACTCAAGAGTTGTCTGACTGTTTGAGGCTGGCAATGTGTATTGATATTGAGTCCAACCTTGAGAACCTGACCATACTTGGACAGGATTCCCACCATTTACAATGAATCGCAATTCATCGTGATTTGCTTGAGTTGAGACCATGAAATAGAATGAGATTTGTTGACTCGTGCTGGATGCTGGAACATATGCACGCATCTGTTTTCCTCCATTGTGGGAGGTAGGAGCCGACTTGTATGAACAAGATCCTGAATAATAGTACGTGCAATCACGCATCCAGTGACTTGACCATGTTGTCCAACTTATCGAACCTTGGCCATACTGAGAAGTTACATCAGCACCCGTATTGCAATCAACAAAAGTGCTCCTTGAGTTAGAAAGGCTTGAGGATTCAAAGCCTTGGTATTCACAAGGCATGATCATACTTTCTTCACGACTAATATGGTCTTGATATGGTGCTGCTTGAAGAGAATCAATTGAAATTGATTCTATTCCTGCAAGAGGTAGATAAGCACCATTTACCGTACCGCCACCATCAGAAATTTGGAGATCCCCTGTTGGTTCTCCAATATCTTGATCACTACTACCAATCCCGAGAATATCATAAGCAAATGAGCCTAGTGCCCAATCGTTCTGATTTACATCATCATTGACACTATACAAATAGTCCTGCGAGAACAAAATAAGGGACCCTGCCGACCGCACATACGTCGTAAGTACGGCTTCATCAAATTCAGTCAATGGTGAAGACCAATCCCCTCCTGTCGTCCACAACACTGTCGAATAATGGCGTAGAATGTTCAAACCTGGGCCATTTGCCCCAGGTGAATCGACCACTCCATCCAAATCAGTGTCGCCTACAATATGAATCTCCATAGACTCGTTTCGAATAGTGGCAACTTTAGCAACTGCTTGCAAAAGTGCCATGGAACTAATATTGCTATTTTGATAATCCTCCGTCCTCTCTGCTGCAGACAATTCGTAGCCATTGTCATCGAGGACAATCAGAACACCATCGCCTATGATCTGAAATTGTGAAGGGTCCACGGTTCCATTTCCATAATCTGGTAATACGCGAATTGAAATTTCTTCATACCCCAACAAATTTGATTGTGAATCATAAGCTAGAATATTTGGAGTATAATCACCAGGGATATCGTATGTGATTTGTCGCTGTACGGATGAAAGATGGCCAGAAGTTGGTTGGATATCTTCTAAATTACCATTGCCGTCATCAAAAACGAAATCAAGATTTGCCGATGGGTTGCTAGAACTCAAAGTGAAAGAAACAGTACCGCCTTCATCTACCATGGAATCTGAAGAAACAATACTTAGACTTTCTAGAGCACTTGTATCCGGTGTGACAATCACAGTAAGTGGGGCGCTGTATGAAGAGTCCACATCATCTTGTACCACTGCACCGACATGGTAAATCCCTGTGCTACTGTACGTATGGGATGCTGAATTTGGAATTGAGGTACTCCAATCTGTGGCCATTCCATCCCCCCACGATAGGCTGCCACTCATACTATCTCCGTCGGCATCATAAGCAGATACTGAAAGTTGGACTGAGTCACCAGTGTTCACAAACAAGTTGGAACCTTGGATCTGTGAATTCTGTAACGAAATGGTAGGGGCGTTATTTGG